>CAZFOQ010000230.1:0-4340 GCA_964520535.1 uncultured Pirellulales bacterium
TGGGCGAATGGCTGAGTTATCCGGTCGTTCAATTATCATAGGACACGAGGAAATTTTCAGATAAAGTAATTTTTCGTAGATGATGCTCAAAAAGCCTTTTCCGAACTCATCTACGCAGGTATCCGAGCTTGTCCGGAAGTGCGACATTATTACCGAATTTATCCTCACCATATCCGGATTCTGCCAGGAGCTTAATATCATTTAGCACTCGCTTATCGCCTACAAATGTCGCGGTTATGGGAGATTCCACGTCGATTTTACCCATTGCGAGCAGTCTGGCCATCTCGTCGATGATCATCTCAAACAGCGTTCCCTGCTTTCTCGCCGGTTCTTCCGGTAGTTGGAGGGGTTGTTCGTACATAATTAATTTCCCGCGCCCGGCCAAGGTTAGCACAACGCCCAGAACGATGGCATCTATATCCATATCACCTGCTTCCTCCTGAACAAGCTTAAGATCGCCAATTTCTTTTTTTAGCCAGCGCCGCTTTTGTGCGTTTATCTTCTCGTTTGCCCGGAACAAATCGAGCGGAAGACGGGCATTATAAACTTCCTGATCCAAATGCATCCGAACTTCACTTCCATAGTGCTGCACAAGCTTGGCGATCAGCGTTGAAGGGCGCACGTGAAAGCCACGATACTGAGGAATGGGTAACTCAATCCGGCCCACTTCGGCATAACGTTTGAGCTTTTCCTGACAAAGTTGTACTGCACAGTCTATAAACAGACTGATATGGGTGATCGAATAGTTCATCAGAACGGCTAATAGTTTCTCGGCCTTTACTATAGGCTCACGTCGTTTCGGCGATTGACACCGTCGTCTATTGATTAGATGCCGTTCATAGTGGTGAGCGAATAATGTAGCTGTTCTCAAAAGGTGGAGGACAACACTTATATGACCTCTGAGGGCGGGCAAGTCTGCATCGAACTCTACCGCTTCAGTACCTGAGACGTATGTATCATATAGTGACTGAAGGTTATGGAATTGAAGCTGGAGACTTCGCAGCTTTTCTTCGCTGACCGAACCCGCGAGGTAACAAGCATATTCTTCCGGCTTGGCCCGGCCGGCTGCGCAAACGTCTTTACTCTCAGCGGCAAGATTTAAAAAGGCGGTGGCAAGCAGAGTTACCGTCTCCGATACGGCCTCGATTTTGCGTATTTCGCACAGGCTCGGTAATTGTCCTTTGGGGAGATCTTCGACATAAGAGATCTCATTCTGATTTTCTGAGGGGACAGGAAGTCCAATCTGCCCGGCCTGGACGAGCATTTCCCTGGCCGCTTGCAAAAGAACATCTGACGTGAATTCAAGCGTCTCGTCCGTGGATTTGACAAAATCCTTCCCAGTCGGTAAAAGATGATAGCTGGGCAGTACATGTCGGATATGGAGTAATTCATAACTTACGTTGGAAAAACCCTTAATTGCCGCAGTAAGAGACCTGAATCCACACCAGTTGCAATTATAGCCTGCACCGTAGGCGTCGAAAAGCTCCTCAATCTGTGTGGATTGAGAAAGTAGTTCACTAAGGAGTGGGCGTGTAATGATTTCTTTTGCCGATTGGCGCTTTGATAACCTGCTTGCAAGAGAGAGCAATTTTCCGCCGCGTTCTGCAATTAGATTCTTAAAGTCTTTTTCAGCGATAGTAACTACAGCCATGTAACGTGCCCCATTCGGAACAGTTAGATGTCATTGTTTGTTTTTTTCTTTGAGCGGTATTATTTCCGGCTCATTGAAATCTTTCGGTATCTTGAAATCAAAGATTTTCTTATCTATTGCTTTGTTAATCCTCGGCTTGAGAAATTTTATCTCGTAAATATCTTCTTCAGTCGTTTCAGCAATTATTTTTGCCGGTAGGTTTAGTTTCTTATCAATCCAAACATCGATAAAAGTATAATCGTCTTTATAAACCGAATTCGGCTTTACCTGCAAATGCACTTGAATAAAATCTTGAGACTCGGCTTTTTTTTGCTCGACTAACGTTACTTCAAACTGTTTTTTCAAATCTTCTATTTTCGCAAAACCGACCATAGGCAGATTTTTGCTGGCCAAATCAAAGACGTCCGCCGGCTTATTCGGGTCATTTGTCCCGGTTAATTGAACATACTTAACTTCTTCGATCTGGTAGTCGATGCACACGAGCCATGTACCTTCGAATTTATGGTTAGGGTAACTCAGCAAAGCCCCATCGAGAACAATATATTGTTCGAGGTACTTTTGTTCTTCCTCATCATCTTGTTTCCATGTCTGAAAATTCACTCTCAGCTTCGATTTGTCACCTTCTTTGGCGTAATACAGCATCCCTTTTCGAAGATCTTGTGAATTGAATAATAATGGCTGAATGAATTTGTACTCAATTTGTCCCTGGTAGGATTCGAGTTCGAGGGTTCGTTTATTCAACTGTTCCAAGACCTTATCGACTGGGTCTGTCTTTGGTTTTTCCTTCTGTGTATCTAGGCTTGTCGTGGAGGTGGAAGCACAACCGGTGCTCACCACCCACATAAGGATAAAAGTGACTCGAGTTATTATCTTTATATTCATTTTTCTGATTCCTTTTCCTCCACACGCTATTTTTTACTTTCAATAATGTCAACTATTCCGCTGATTTTTTCAATGCAAAAATCTGCATGATCGGCAAATTCTTCAGCCTGATGGTGATTGGTCAGAAGCACAGCAACAGCACCTGCAGCCTTTGCACATAATAAATCGAACAGATAATCTCCAACCAATAATGTTTCCTCTGGCTTGATACCAAAATGCTGACATAAATGCAGGACACCGAAGGCATCGGGCTTGACCGGGCCGTCTTCTCGACCAACCACAGCGTCGAATTTCAAGCCGTGCTTGTGAGCAATAGCAAAGGCGTTATTTCGTCTGTTGCGTGTCAATACCCCAATATGAATTCCGGCTGAAAGAAGTGCAGATAAAGTTTCTTTTGCGCCGGAGTTGAGTTTGGATTCCAGTACTGCCTTTTGCTCGTGATAATTCAGTATCTCCTCTGCTTTTTTACGCTCTTGAGGAGTCATTTTCTCCATTGTTTCAAGAACAGGCCCGGAATTTCTGTCTAATCCAATTTCCTCCCGGATGGCGTCAAAGTCAAAATAAGGTTTTGTTATTGTGCCATCCAGATCAAATATCACGGCTTTAATTGACATATCATATAATCCATAGATGTGTTTATATGTGTTGTAATATATGCATTAACTTATACGCTCGATAAAACTTTATGCTTTCTTTCTCAGCAGCTCGATAAAATATCGGCCTGCCTGAGACAAAATCTTTCCTTTACGAACGATTATACCTGTCGGCCTGACAAAACGTTCGTTAGAAAAGTTTATTGCTTTTATTGTGCCGCTGCCGAGCTCCTGGAGTAATGCACCCTGAGGTAATATACTTATACCTGAGTTGATTTCTATCGCCCGCTTGACAGTTTCAATGTTATCGAATTCCATCACCGGACGAACACTGATATTATAACGCTCCAAAATACTGTCTATCCACATCCGCGTTGGGACGTCTTTTTCGAATGCGATGAATCGTTCAAACTGCAATTTGTGAATATCGACCTGTGATTCGTGTGCTAACGGATGTTTCGGGCTGCAGGCCAAAACCAGCAGTTCATCCTCAAAATCATATACTTCGAGCCTTTTATCTCTCTTAGGAACAGCGACAAGGCCGATATCGACGTCGCCGGACAAAACCAGTTCATAGATTCTGCCGGCGCTAAAGTATTCGATGTGGACATTAACGTTTGGATAGCTGACCATAAACTTTTTAACATAGTCAGGCAGTGTGTGCATACCGATGCTGAATATTGCAGCTACATTTATTCTGCTCACGGAGGTTTTTTGCAACGTTCTTAGCTCGTTCTTGAGTTGTTCATGTCTCTCGAGCATATCTTTGGAGGCCTGGTAGAACAACTGGCCTGCCTTTGTAAGCTCGATGGGTCTTTTCTTTCGGTTAATCAACTGGCACTTATGTACAAGTTCCAGTTGGGCTAATTGCTGTGAGACAGCAGATTGGCTTATGAGGTTCTTTTCTGCAGTTTTTGAGAAACTGCGGAAGTCAGCCAGATCGCAGAATAATCTCAGCATTTCTATGTGCATTATAAGAAGCCCTAATAAATTCTATTATTATTTAGCCGTTGTATTATTTATATCAAGTATTGTATCTTATACATTATATCAGCTTGCTGTTTATAACGCAATTATATGATTTTGTTATTAATTTGGCTTATAGTAATAGTTGAAGTAAATAGAAATTATGATCTTATAGGAGATTCGTCAAATGGCGGCAAAAACCATTATCCAGGGGGTTTATGAGGAAGTTCTAAAACGCAATCCGGGTG
>CAZFOQ010000231.1:0-4326 GCA_964520535.1 uncultured Pirellulales bacterium
TTTCCGATGTACGTATCAAGTTCCAGCAGTATGACAATTATCCTGCACCCGATGACGGGCGGGAATTCGATAATATTCAGGTAAGCGAAGCAGTCTATTTCGCTGATCCCAATCTAAAAGCCGCTGTGGAAGCAAGGCTTGGCGCCTCTAATCCTACACCCACAGAAATGCTTGGCCTCACATGGTTGAATGCTGCTGACATAAACATATTAGACCTTACCGGTCTCGAATATGCCAAGAATATAACGGAACTTTGGTTACGTAACAATCAGATTAGTGACATTAGTCCGTTATCAGGACTCATGAATTTCGACTATTTAGATATTCGCCTTAATCCGCTCAATAGTCAAGCATATAGCATCTATATTCCTATGATCCTAGCCAATAATCCCGGCATGACATTGTTGTTTGATCCACCTCTGCCGGGACCAACGCCGCCATAGGAATTACCTTTGTAAATTTGCCTTCTCAATTTCCTAAAACATTACATTGCAAGTGCATTAGGCGGCTTTGTGATTCTGTTAATTCGTTTCTATATTCAGCCCGAAGATATTGCAGAATATTTTTCTTGCTTTTGAGACAGTGCAATAATAAGTCCCTAATCCTGTCAGTAATACTTGTAATGTCACCGATATGTCACTAAGGAAGGAAGTACAATAATTAATGCCCAGGAACAGCTATATAGCCCCAAAATCTGATTCTGACCTCAAGAGAAATCAATGATTAACGAGCTTTATGATCTACGACGTTACAAGTCCAAACGAAAAGATCGACAGAGTTTTTTTTATAGGTAAATGCTGATAATTCAACTTAATGTTACCAACTCGAAAAGGTAGAGTTCTTTACAAATATATTTTGATGCTCATCAAGCATTTTTTGAAAAAAATAAAAGAAATACCCTTTTTAGCCGAAAAAACAGGTTACTATCGGAAAAAATACGTAGTTTCCACACTTGCATTATCGTTCAAATACCTGTATATTTATAGGACTATAAAATGGAGACTATGAGATGTAGTGGCGAAAACATACCTCACTAGGAGGAGGCATTCCTCGCCGAAAAGCACGGACGCATCAATCGTGGTTTGAAAAAGACACTTTCTGTGTCCTGTGGTACATGATGCACTCAAAGCATGTCAATCCATACAGATGCATTTATAGTGAAGGTCATTGTTTAAAAAACAGCATCTACACTGACAAAGAACTTTACAATAGTTACTACAGCCTTTTATTGAAGAACACCTTAAAATATTCATAAGCGGTTGAATTATATAGAGATATGAAATATGTGTTTTGCGACTCACAGGGACGGAGTATGCGCCACTGATGTTGTAGAAGGGATTATGAGTATGCTTGGGACATCTAAAAACTTCTACGTATCAACTTAAATGAGATAAAGGCTCTCAAGAAACGGATTGAAAATATATTGAAGATTATGGATCCTGTTGTTTTTGGAGGTGCTGATAGTAATAACTAACAACCCCGGTCGCTAGCATAAGCTTTTTCAGTTCCTAGCGAAAGTGTCCTGAAAGAGCCTATTAAAACTGCTCAAACGTTACCGTCGAGCCTTGTTATTCGGAGGCCGGGGTCTTTTAAAATTTTGAATAATGTGTCTACAAAATACAAATTTAAAATCTCGACACATGCAAAGATAGCAACGAAGAGAGATTTTTCATTGAGAGAAGCTATTGTAAGTGGATATTCAGCGTATCCTAAGTATTTGCGATACAACAGGTTATTGGATTCGCTAATGGTTGACGTCTTAAAATTCAAGCCGTTAAAAGGGATTGATTAACAAGTGAAAACCTATCTGACAGTATACTTCGGGACGGTACTAATGGCGATTCTTCTTGTGCCGTTGGTTTCAAGACTGGCAAAAAGATATTGTTTGGTCGATTATCCCGGCCCACGAAAGGTCCATAAAACTGCTATCCCGCGTATAGGCGGAATCGCTTTTGTAATATCGTCATTAACCTTTATTCTGGCCGTATTTTTCTTAGATAACAACGTTGGGCGGTCATTCCGTCAATCATATACGGAATTTATCACACTACTGATAGGTGCTGGTTTCATTTTCACAGTTGGCTTAATCGATGATCTGCGGCGTTTAAGAGGTTATACAAAATTGCTTTGTCTTATCGTTGCCTCTATTGCGATCTGTGCATCTGGTGCAACTATAAGCTCTATTTCTTTCGGATCATGGTTTGAACTTGAGACTGGCTGGACAGCTTGGCCAATGACGATCATCTGGATTGTGATGATTACGATATGCATAAGCGTCATCGATGGACTGGATGGCCTTGCCGCAGGAATAGCCGCTATCGTATGCGGCACCATCGTATGTTTAGCCCTTTGGAGCGGACAGGTTGCCATGGCAGTATTAATGCTGGCGCTATTAGGGAGTGTGACCGGCTTTCTGTTCTTTAATTTCTATCCCGCCAAGATTTTTATGGGTGATTGCGGCTCCATGTTTCTCGGATTTATGATTGGTGCTGGCAGTATTGTATGCCAGACGAAGACATCCACACTGGTTGGTCTGGCAATTCCGTTTCTGGTTTTAGGTGCTCCGATTCTCGATACGGGTCTTGTGATTGTTTCCCGCCGAATTCTTGAGCGACGTTCAATGTTTGCACCAGATAAAACTCATTTACATCACCGCTTGTTAAAGCTTGGCCTGCATCATCGAGCAGTAGTTATCGTCATTTATGCTACAACAGCCATTTGTGCCAGTTTGGGTTTGCTTATGTTAACTACCGATGGTGGGTGGTCACTTGGGCTGCTGACAGGTGGACTGCTGCTTTTGTTCACGATGCTGGCATGCTTACACAGCGGCCGTTTCCGCAAGATATTGCAAGCTCTAAGATGTAACTTGGGCAATCGCCAAAGAAGCAAGGTTGGAAAAACACAGCTTTGAGAATGCCCAAGTCAAAATGCATGAATGCAGCACTTTTCGCTCATGGTGGGATACGGTGTGTACCATGGCTGAAGAGATGCGTTTTAAAAGTATTGAGTTGTGGAAACGCGATAACGGTCAGTACATCAACACGTGTATATGGAACGCTCCGGAAGTCAAGCCTGAGACCAACAAGACAATCAAGCTGAGTTTTCCAATTGACGGCAATGGCGCAGCCGATTCGGAAATCAGGGCAAGTATTTGGATAGATAAATATCTGGAACTTGGTGGCCGTCAGGCAATGCTTCTTGGCCGGCTTATGGATGAATTCCCGCCGCATGAAAAGAAAGAAGTACATGGCAAATCCGTCAACCAATCAAAAGCTATAGAACAAGCAGATTCCTCATCGGAGAAAGAAAAAACAATAACCAGATTGAGAAAATCGGCGAACATTCCTGCCCCGCTGAAAATCATTGGAATTCCTGTGGTACCTTTTGAATCATATGATCAAGCCCTTCATTTCATCGAGGAAATAATCAAAAAGAAATGTAAATCATTATGGGTTGCGATTAATCCGATTAAAATGTATCACGCCTGGCAGAATCCTGAGTTACTCGAAATTCTAAAACAAGCCGATGTAGGCATTTGCGATGGCATTGGTGTTTCGATCGCTTCTCAGATCCTTTATGGAAGACGTCTTGTTCGTTGTACAGGATGCGATCTATTTTTCAGATTACTTGCTTTAGCTAACCGGAAACAGTGGGGCATTTACCTGCTGGGAGCATCTTCTCGATCGAATGCAGTCGTACGCGAAAGGATACAGAACATGTATCCCAATCTTAGGATTGCTGGCTGGCAAGATGGGTATTTCAAAAATTCATACGATGTCATCAAGAAAATAAATGCCAGTAGAGCGAACTTACTTTTTGTAGCCCTGGGATCCCCAAAGCAGGAATACTGGATATGGCGTCATTGGCACGCCATCAATGCTAACGTTTGCATGGGTGTCGGCGGCAGTTTTGATATTGCTTCAGGCCGTCTCAGAAGAGCACCAAGGATTTTCCGTGTCACTGGAACAGAGTTTTTATACCGTCTTGTAAGGGAACCTCTTAAAAGATGGCCGATCCAAAAAGTCCTATTTCCATATTTCTGCCAGATCATGGGAAAAAAAGCGGTTGATTTCACTCTCTCGGATGAAAGTTCTGAAGAATATGTCAAATAACTGTGAATAATCCTGTATTGCAGGCAATCAAATTAAAGACAATAACCTGTGCTAATCTATAACTAACAACGAGAGATGGACACGTATATTTAACTCAACAAGCCAATGAAAAAGGAGTTAAAAAATGGATAATTTAGAAGACAACAAGAAATCCAATACGAACTCGAAAAAAGTAAGCCGCAAAAGGACTCCAGCTTCAAAGACCCGGGCAAAT
>CAZFOQ010000232.1:0-4315 GCA_964520535.1 uncultured Pirellulales bacterium
GTTTATATTGATAAATCATTAAAATCAGCCGCCTAAAAAATGCGAAAGTTTACACATAAATGGAGACTTCTTTTTTATTTGTCCATGAGGTGTAATTCAGCCTCTTTTATTACAAAAATAGATCCTTATTTAGTACCAATGTAGTAGCTGGTCATCGGATAATGAGAGTAGCCCATTGTCCGATGAGTCACATCATTCCGGTAGAGTGGATCCTGCATTAGGCAGGCACGGCGATCAGCAGCAGGAATAATCGTACTGTAAATTCTTAATTCGCCTCCGGAAGTAGTGACAATTTCCTCACGCCAGTCACCATAAATATCCGCTATTTGTTGTGCTCTCCCGGATATATCTGACAAAACATCGCCCTTCCATTTATAGACACTTCTCCATCTGCATATCTCCCTAATAAGATCGGCATCCCACCAAGCCAGGAAAGTTTGCCGTGGTGCTTGTTCCTCGATTTTTCGGCCCTCGGCGGTATAATAATGCCTTCCACCGGCGCATTCCATACCCGGATAAGCCGGGTCGATGTCACCGGCCATCGCCCCACTAAGCTCATTGTCTCGATTTGGTACCGGAATGCCCCAGATCAGGTTGCCGGTGCGAGCATCCCAAAGGCTGAAGCCGTTATGAGGATGTGGTTCCTCGAAGATATACAGGACTTCCATTCCGGGTCGATCCGGATCAATATCACCAAGATAAAAACGATCGCCGTGCCCATATCCGGTTCCCCACATAGTACGGCCGTCATTGTCGATTGCAATCGAACCAGCCAGAATCTCGTCGCAACCATCGCTATCGATGTCGCCCGTCTTGATACTGTGCTGGCCCTGGCCCTGATACATGAAAGGTGCCCGCTCGTTGGTCCATCGCCAGACTTTCTCAAGCTTCTTGTCCTTAAGCACATAGGAGTCAATCTTCATCATGCCATAAATGCCGCGCACGACTAACAAGCCTGGAGTTTTTCCATCCAGATAGGCCACACCCATCATGTGGCGGCTCGCACGATTGCCCGTGTTGTCTCCCCAATCCTGGACTTTGCCGAGTTCGATCCAATTGACCTTATCAATTAACTCGCCGGTCTGACCATTATAAACAGCGAGATATTCCGGAGCATCTAAAAGAAATCCGGTCTGACCGCTGGGATGCATTTCTTCCTGTGTTGCGGCATAATCCGACGTCCGAACACAAACCTCGGCTTTATTGTCACCATCCAGGTCACGAACGACCATCGGCGTCCACCAGACGCCATTGTCGACATTCCAGCCCAAATCGATGCGCCACATGAATTCGCCGGTTTTGCCATTGTAGCCGTCGTATTGAACGGCACCGGAATTCGGGCCGACTCTGCCCGGATCCTTGCCCCGGCCGGTGGAATGTTTAACAACGAAGTCATACACGCCGTCACCGTTCAGATCAGCGATACCGACCATACCTGCTCGGACATCATCTCTTAGTGTGATCGATTTGTATTGCTGTACGGGTGGATTTGCTGGTAGTTCTGCTCGCTCGGAAGCCGTTTGCTCCCGGCCATTGACTACCGGCTTAACAAACCAGGCGTTCACCTGATCCGGCGGTGCTTTGTCATCCACAAAGTCAGTGGTTGAAGCGATAGGCTGAGGATTCAACTTCACTTCAACACTTCCGGCAGTCGAACGATAGACATTAAAAGCAATGTCTTCGGGATCGGTTTTCAGCAGACGCCAGCCTAAATAAATCTTGCCTTCTGCTATTGATAATGCCAGCATGCCACGATTGAGCTTTTCTTCGATCCGCTCCTCGGCCCAGCCTAATACCGCATTCGGGTCATACAACGGATCCATCGCATAAAAGTTTAAGTTTGGCGGTATCTCTTCCGCAGTAAGTTCTCTGAGCCCTCGTTCGTTATTTCTCGGCGGGCGAGTCCCTCCCTGCCCTGCACGTCCAACACGTGCCCTTCGCTGGCCACGTTGCTCCATCTGGTTCTGCGCAACTATGCTGCAGGGGAAAAAACAGATTAACAAAACACTTGCAAAAATTTTTTGAGACACAAATCGTTACCTCCCAATATATTTTGTAGTAAACAACCACGGGTTAAAACCCGTGGCATTGCCACTTCGGGCTACACCCGTCCGACTTCGTCGGATAACTTCATCTACGGGTTGAAACCCGTAGAATTGCGGCAGAATAGTAGAATTGCGGCAGAATATTCAAGATCAAGCTTCTCACAGATATTTATAGTTCCTTATGCTCTACACTTTCAAGTTGCGTGTCAGGTACCGGTTTGCATTGAAATGAGCTGAAATCCCTAACGTTCTTAAGGATAAAAGTCGGCACACCTTCGGCGGTTTGAGCCCCGACATTGTGGAATTCTGCTCCTTTGACGTCATCAAGAATAAAAGGTGGTCGGAAATCTTCATTTTCAAAGCTTACATCAACATTATTTAGCTCGATACCTTTGACATGACGGATAAAAAAGCCATAGGCTGGAATTTCACCAAACATTCTCGGATCGGGGTATTCATCTTCAAGTTCGGGAACTTCAACAGTGGCCTGCTCTTTCGGAGCCCCGCCTGTAACCAATATCCGAATATTGCTTAGTTTCACATCTTCGATGTCGTGGCCCGGAATACCCATAATCATTGACGCATAGCGAGGATCGGCATTGTATATGACTACATTACTGATATTGACGCGGCGAAGTTTACCCACAGGCACACCTTCGGGGCCACGCATCCGTCTACACAAACGCAGATGGAACGGAGCGCCCGTGATATCACGCATGGTAATATTGTTTATGGTGACGTCTTCAAGCAGTCCACCGTCCGCAGTATCCAACGTAAATCCACGACAGCGATCGAACACACAGTTGGAAATCGTGATGTTCTTGAAGCCGCCATTGGACTCGGTGCCGAACTTTATGCGGCCGGTGACACCGGCGCGGTCGGGCGCCTGTTGTTGCGTACGCTTGAAGGTGCCGTCCAGGAAAGTCCCTTCGTCATAACCGCTGACCTGACAGTTGGTAATAGTCACATTCTCCGTTGCCTGTGCATAGCCGAGCGCATAGGAACTCTTCAGGCAGATGGCATCGTCGTTCGGCGAATTGATCGAGCAATTCGAGATGCGCACGTTGCGGCAGCTATCGACATTGATACCGTCGCGATTGGTATCGATCTTGACATTGTCAATCGTAAAATTATCCACGCCGGTCGGCAGAATGCAGAAATGGCCGCCCATCAAAAAGGTGACATCCCGAATCACGACATTCCGGCAGAGTTTCAGCGCGATCGCCTTGTTTCCCGCCCCTTTATCACCTGGTTTGTCCCATTTACCCAGGCCTTTGCCGTAGATTAGACCCGGTCCAAGGATGGAGATATTCACAAGATTCTCGCCCCAAATCAGGCTGTTATGCCAATGGCTGTGGCCGAAGTCCTGATACTTGTGCTCATCTCCCCACGGATTCGGCTCGGCAGGATCATACCCGTCTTCGGCGGTATGTACAGCGGCCAGAATCGTCGCACCATGATCGAGGTATAATACAATATTGCTTTTCAGCCGAATCGAATAACAGGCATATGTTCCGGCAGGAAAATGAACTGTCCCCCCACCGACAGCCGCTGCGGCTTCAATCGCCTTGTTAACGGCCGGCGAATCAATCGTTGTGCCATCTCCCACTGCGCCGTATTCTTTGACATCGAAAACCGCGGCATTCACCTGGGCCACTACGAGGGCCAGTCCAAGAAACAGCATTGGAATACGTTTCAACATAAATGACACTCCTTTCACTTTAATTTATAGAAGTATTCTCAGTAAAATTTCAAATTCATTACTTCAGCTCAACATCCCAGACTTTAGACCGGCGAGACTTCCCATCAGGCCCTTCGATATAGAGAGTGACAACATAATCTCCCGCTCTTTCATACTGGTGAATCGGATGTTGCTCATTCGATGTTGTTTTGTCACCAAAATCCCACCGCCAGGATGTAATTTTCCCGTAAGACATATCTTTGAACGCTACCAGCCGGCGCTCCATATCAATCACGTTGAAAGACCACTGTGCCTCGATAGGTTTGCGGAACTTTTCATCGAGCGGCATTAACCTGAACGCACACAGGTGCCAGGCGTTACCATACATCCGATGCTGTCTCGAAAGGTTCCAGAAGCCGTTATTACTCCTGCTGTTGACGTCATCGTAATCGATGATCGCCCAGGACAGGCCGATGATTTTGTTATCCCATAAGACAGATTCCACTGCCCGCTGCGGCCCTTCCGGACCGGCGTAATCAAACGGCGTAATCCAGAATTCGAGAACAAGCTTTCCCGATTCGCCCGGCTT
>CAZFOQ010000233.1:0-4309 GCA_964520535.1 uncultured Pirellulales bacterium
GGCTGAGTTATCCGGTCGTTCAATTATCATAGGACACGAGGGAATTTTGAGTTTTAAGTTCTATAAAGGGGGGATGGGGAACGGCGGAGAAAGGCAGTTCTTAGTTTTGAGTTCTTAGTTAATCTTCAATTTCGGCCCTCAAAAATGACTCCGATTTTGATTAAAATTATGAAAAGAACGCTAAAAATTCGTGAAGTCCGTGGTCGGGTAAGTTCGACAAGTGTCGAAAGTATTCGACAAATCGACCTTTTTTTGCAAAACAAAGCCAATTTTAACATCAGAAGTCAGAACACAGAATACAGAAGACGGAGGACAAAAAATATGTATAAGTGTCTGTCAAATAAGGAAATACGAACGCTATCTTTCTGGAGAATTCCTTTAATGACTCCCAGTATGTTATCAAGGATTGGCATCAAAACAAAGCCAATTCAAAGCCAATTTTAACAGAGAATAAAGAATACAGAATACAGTAGTCAGTAAACAAAATGAAAAAAAATTAACATAAGCTCTTTGAAATAAAAAGATTATGGCAAAAAACCGGATCGGACAATTGGTGAAAACGAACCCAAAACAAAGCCAATTCAAACCCAAAACAAAGCCAAATTTGAAAATAGTCAAATGAGTATAAGGTCAATCAAAATAAGGAATTATCGAAATTTTCGGCTTTTTGCCGGCTTAAAAACAAAGCCAATTCAAAGCCAATCCCCCGGCCGGTTGCCGGAAACTCGAAATCTCCCGTAAGGGATGGCCAAGCCACGAAATCCGAAATCCTAAACACATGTATTCAGTAGAAAAAATGAAAAACAAAGCCAAATTAAGACATGGCTTTTCTTTTGGCTTTACAAAGTCGTTAATTCCTGTTATTATAGGGCATTATCGTATTATAGCTCTGTTTAAGCAGCTCTTAATACGAAATTCAAAAAAGAGGAGGACAAATTGTGCATTTCCAACAGCTTATTTTTCCACTGAATCCTATTGCACTTTTATTAATTATCACAGGTGCAATAAAAATATCAAAAAACTCTTTTAAAGGAGAGCAAAATGAATAGTAAGCAGATACGTGTATTAACGATATTGGTATTGTTTGCAGTTATCGGCTGGCTATGCGATTCGGCCTTCGCCGAATATCTTGAAGCGTGGGGTCGAAACAACTACGGCCAGCGAAACATTCCTGATGGTAATGACTTTGTTGCTATCGCGACCGGAGCATATCACAACGTCGCCCTGAGGTCCGATGGTTCACTTATAGCGTGGCATTATAATGATTACAGCCTATGCAATGCACCTGCAGGTAACGATTTTATCAGCATTGCATCGGGAAATCTTCACAACGTCGCCCTTAAATCCGATGGCTCACTTGTAGCCTGGGGCTATAACTACTACGGCCAGTGCGATGTACCGGCCGGTAACGACTTTGTTTACATCGCAGCCGGCTCATACCACAACATTGCCATAAGATCCGACGGCTCGCTTGCAGCCTGGGGACAGAACAACAACGGTCAGTGCAACGTGCCGGCTGGTAACGACTTTATTGAAGTTGCAGGCGGTACAAACCACAGTCTCGCCCTTAAATCCGATGGCTCGATAGTCGCATGGGGGTATAACTACTATGGTCAGTTGGATGTTCCTTCGGGAACTTTTATCGCCGTTGCTGCCGGCGTATGGCACAGCCTTGCTATCAGGTCGGATGGGTCGCTTGTAGAGTGGGGAAGAAATTCCTATAAAGATATCTTCGGAAGCGGATATTACAGATTGTCTGCGAGAAATGCATCTGAAACATTTCTTTTCAGGGAACCTTTCAGTTCTTTCGAATTGCCCGATGGTAACGACTTTATTGCCATAGAAGCCGGCCCGAATCACAATCTTGCTCTAAGGTCCGACGGTTCTGTCGTAGCATGGGGTTATAACTCGGACGGCCAGTGTGATGTGCCTGCCGGTGATGGCTTTGTCGCTATTTCGGCCGGCGAATGTCACAATCTTGCTCTGCGTTCAAAAACCTGTACTAATCCGATTATCGGAGACTTGAATGGCGATTGTAAAGTTGACTGCGAGGACATTATTTTGGTGATTCAGAACTGGCTGGAGTGCAATCTTGAGCCGGCAGAATCCTGTTGTGAATAGATTCAAATATTATTCAATAATCAAATTCGCTCGATTACAGAGCGAATGTACAGCTAAAACACTACTTTCTATATGAGAGCTAATCCCATGGCAGTTCATCAATTTCGGCTTTCACGGCATAGAGCGGCCTTGGATGTTCGGCAGTGAAAACCAGCATGTTCTCCTGTTTTTCGATGACAACGGCATCTTCATTGATCGAACCGTCTGGTTTCCTGATCTTATCAAGCGAAAGACCCAGATGTTTGGCAAGGAACTTGTAAGCACCGATGCGTTTTGAAAGGCCGTAATCATGGCCTTCATCGGGAAGATGTATATTTTCCACATTAACTTCGGCACCATACAGGCGATAAACATTTTTAATATAAGGGAACTCTACTTCAGGAGTATTTTTGGTCCAGTCCTGTCCATCGGAAATAATCAGCATAGGCCTCGGGGCAGCCAGTGCAGCTATCTCTGCGTTATTGGTCTGGTGATCGCTGCTTTTATGGACGGGCATGCCGCTTTCACAATCGCAACCGCCGAAAAAGTGAGCCGAGACCATGACCACCGGAATCGAGACCGCGATGCGGTCATCCACGGCAGCCAGAAGAAATGTCTGTGTCCCTCCACCAGATTCACCAGTGATGGCTATCCGCTCCGGATCCACATCTTCAAGCGAAAGAAGAAAATCAACTGCACGGATACTATTCCAGAGCTGCAATTTGAGAACCTTCGGACATTTGTGCTCCCAGCCGGCGTCTTTCCACTCGCCGTATCCTACCATACTGTAAGAAAAAACAACAGCGCCCATACGTGCTATGGTTGCACACCTTTTCTGATGATCGGTCCCGAATCGTCCCCGGGGGCCATGCCCATGTGTACAGAGCACCGCGGCAAACGGTCCCTTGCCTTGTCGTGGACGATACAAGTTTCCTGTGACAAAGACGCCGGTTAGGCTCTCAAACGCCACATTCTCTACCGTATAATTATCGTATTGCCGTTTGCTGTGAATGATGGGATTGAGCGGACATTTTTTAGGCAGAGGCACAAGTTCCGCTCCGCGAAGGATTCCCCCACGAATAGTCTTAGCCCGGATTTTCCATTGCTCCAAATTGGAATAGCTTTGAGCAAACCGGGCAAGCTCCTTCTTCGCATCTTCTTCGCTGTGATAATTCCCCTGCCGAAGCTCAGGCTTTTCGCTCTGGCCGCCCATAACAGACATTCCAGGAAACACAATTTCAAGTGTGACAACACCGATAACGAGAATTCTAAAAATATTTGCCGAGCGATTTCTTATTTGAGAGCACAAAGTCGACATAATTATATCCTTCATTGAAATTGAATGTGTTTTGTCTTACCTTTTGGATGATGCAACAATAATAGTTAAAGCCCGGAAAGTCAACGACGTTTACTATGCTGTTCTGCCGGTAATTTTTTACTGCCATAAAAGCCATGTTTTACAACAACTTACATATCAATTGTGCCGAGTAATCAGCTTTTAACTTTACAGATATATTCAACCTTATTAGAATGCAGTTTTTATATAAAGAACCTCCAGCAAAACTGGGGATTCAACAAAAGATACTAAAAAATGGCTGGCAAAATTATTATCGATACCGAACGGTGCAAAGGCTGCGGCTTATGTGTAGTTGTTTGCCCGAAAAACGGCATCGTCATCTCTAAAAAATCCAACAAGAACGGCTACTTCCCCGCAGAAGCAAACAATTCAGAGTGTACGGGCTGTGCAATGTGCGCCATTATATGTCCGGAGGCAATAATTGAGGTCCTCCTGGACGATTCCGGTAAAGTTGAAATAATTATAGAGCCTAGCAAAAAGAGTAAGCCAAAACTCATCGAGGAGAAAGCGTGAGCCCCGCTGTAAATACTACAAAAAAGAAAAATGTGGTGGCAAAACAGCAGACTTCCAACGGGGCTGGTAAAAGAATTTTGATGTGCGGCAATGAGGCCCTGGCTGAAGCGGCCATCATTGCAGGCTGCGACGCCTATTTCGGCTATCCAATCACACCACAAAACGAAGTTACCGCATATATGTCCAGAAGAATGCCCGAGGAAGGTCGGATTTTCGTACAGAGTGAAAGCGAACTGGCTGCGATTAATATGGTATTCGGGGCCTCGGCAACCGGCAAAAGAACTATGACAAGCTCATCCAGTCCGGGCATTAGTTTGATGCAGGAGGGAATAAGCTATC
>CAZFOQ010000234.1:0-4291 GCA_964520535.1 uncultured Pirellulales bacterium
AATCTGTCGATTATACTCTCACTTTAAGTGGTACAGTTTTTGGGGAGCAGGCCACGTATTCAATTAGGAGATTTTTGGGTTGGTTTGTATGAACATTTCTTACACCAGATCGACAGACCATCTTCATTTGATCTGTCTTTATAATATTCGCCCTCACTTTTCCATCTACCACATTTAGAGCAACGCTTTTCATTAATGCCATTATTGATTCGGTGACGTTGTTCCAATCTCAGATAAATCCTGAATTTCTTTCCTTTTCTGTATTTCTTGAAAAGCTCTCGCTGATATGCTTTATCACAGTCTCTACACTTAATATTCAAACCATCCCTCTTGTCCCGATCTATGTTGAATTCACTCTCTTCTTTCCACTTAGAGCATTTGATGCAATATTTCTGCTTACGGCCTCTTACTTTGCGATGAGTGTCTTTATGCTTGTGATATTCCCTGGTCATTTTTTCTTATTTGATCCCTAATTTTCGCCTGAGCACTCGCAGATTAACAACATCTTCTTCATTATAAGCTAACAGTGTTTGCAGTGATTCTTGATTGTTATTATTAATGTAATCCCACCAGAGCTGTACTGCCATGTATCCATCGACATCAGTGAGTTGTCTTTTTATGCCAAGTTGTCTCTCGACTCCTTTCAGCCCGCCCTTGAGATTTTGCTTCCAACAACCGTACATCAAGTCTGTATGCTTACAATAGTCATTCAAATGCCAATCAGCCATTGAAAACGTTGCATGAAAATCGCACTCATTATTCGATTTCGACCACCGGGACACGGTCCCAGGGAAACGTGAAGGTGGGTGCGTTGGCATAACGCCTCGTGTGAATGACCATACGCGCGCCGGCACCGGGTAACAGGCGGATGGCAAAATGGGCCTTGTCAACCGGGATCTGTTGTTCACTGGTGATGACGGAGAGGCATTGGTGTTCGGCGTAGGCGCCCGTCTGGACAATTAATTCTCGCGATTGGGTTTGATGCAGATTGACCAGGGTCACAGCGACGTGGTCCGTCGTCATTTCGTCGATCAGGGCGGCGACATCCTGGGGAATGCCGGCGCGGCGTTTTATTGGATCGAAATAACGCAGACGGCAGTGCAGAGGTGCCGCGCCCCGACCCGGATCCAAGCCCGCCATCATGAGCTGGCGGAGCGCATTGACCGAAGCCGGATTAAATGACATGGGATCGTCGGCGAGACGCGTATCGGGGGTAGTCTTGTCCCGGCGCATACCCTCCATCCTGCGACGTATTCTGTTGAAGTCCGAACGCAGCGCCCGCTCTGGGTAGTCGGGATTCCTGCCTTCCAGGAACGCAATCCATTCATTGTCGGACACGCGGGCTCGATCCTTGGGGGCACAGGTAAAGAAATAGCACTCTAGTGCACCTTCAGACCAGGGACTACGGGTGAAGGCGTACCATCCGTCGTCACCATACATGCGGGGATAGAGGGTCTTGCCGTCTACCTGGCGACTGTTTGAATTCACCTTGTCAATCATGGCCGTCCAGGCGTCGATATAGCGACGATCACCCGTTAGGAGAAACGCATTGCTGAACCCGATCAATCCCCGTCCCACACGGTTGCGATGGGTGATGGCCCCGGTCTGTGGCACCTCGACGGAGAAGCCCCAACCATACACACTACCATACCACTTGCCCTCGGCCGCACCGCCGATGGTTCCGTCCAGGCCAATATTGGTCGGGATGATGCCGTCATTGGCCTGCATGCGTGCCAACCAGGCATCGACGTATTCCAACAGCCATTGTTTGTACTTGGGCTCGCTGCTCAGCATGAAGGCGTTGGCAGCCAAGGTGGTCGCGCCCATATTTTGGGGATGATCTCCTATGATGTCGGTGTAATCCTTGAAGTGGGCCACCATCTCCGCGTAGGTCCGCTCGCCATGCCCGAGATGAAAGCGGTCCTCCACCTCGATGGGATCACCGGCCCAGTCCAGACCGGTGGCCTTGCGCAAAAGCGGACCGCGGCTGCCGTTAAACATGCTGCGAATGATCCGGTGCTCGGGGTCATAATTCGGGGCCTGTGGGTCCTCGTTCATGTAGAAGCCGGCATAGCGCCGCACGCGTTGGCCGAAGGGAATATCGTAGGGATCGGATAGCCCCTGAAGGTTAAACACACGCAGCCCTTCGCCGTTATGCATCCAATCGAACATCACGGGAAACTCTTTGTAGTACATCCCGTCACGTGCAAAGGGTACCTCGACCGTCTTGGCCTCCGTATACTGCCTCAAGTGGCCTTCCCATGCTTTCTTGTAGAGGTGCAGGATATCATCCGATGCGCCCAGCGCGTGGAGAATGGGCCAATTCGATACATTCTCAATGGCATCGTCGGGGCCATCGTCGCCTCCCCAGCGTGCCACACACATCAGATACCCACGCTCGTCGAAGTATTTATCGAAGAACTCACGACACGCGGTGGCATTTGCCCTCAGTATCTCCCGCTCGAGCAAGGCCCAGGTAGGGGGTGTCATCGTGGATTCTATCGAAATGGTGACATCGGCTGCGAAGAGCCCGCTGACAGTCAGGATAAGAATGACCATGAGCGGTGAGATGCAATGCTTGATTTTTTATGTGGTGTGATAGGTCATTAGTCTATTTTCCATCCCCATAAATGATGAGGTTGTCCTTGGTTCTGCCCAGACCATCATATCCGCACTGGAAATAGGACATTCCGGGCCACGCATCTGGCACCTGACTTGTTTTTTTCTGACTGACGGCCACGAGCTGCAAGAGGGCAAGCGGCGCCAATTCGTCGAACTTGCCATAGGCCTGGTTAGGTTCCTGGGTGAATAATCCGTTGTGGAAACGTTTATCCAAAATATTGTCAGCAACACGGCAAGCCAGCTTCACCAGGGACGTGTCTCCGGTTTTGCGGGCGAGTTCCAGCAGACCGAAGATCACGTAAGCATCGGCGCAATCCGTTTCGAAATTGAGCTTGCGGCCTTCTCCGGACGCCTGCCCAATATCGCCCAGATCAAGGCTGCGCGACACATCGAAAATTCGACCGGAAACATCGGTACCGAGGACCTCTCCGTTAGGGGAATCTTGATTCGTGTTGCGTGCGATCTCTTGCGCCATTTGCCAGCAGGTGTTGCCATCTTCATGTCTGGCTGCCAATGCATAGGCCCAAAAGAACATTCCATCCGGCCGCCAAGGCACGAATTGCAGGGCAAAATAGTAGCCATCCCGTTTGATGTCCTCCGGTGTCAAACGGCTGCCATCGCTAAAGAGGGCTTCGAAACAACCGGTTTTGGCATTATAGGCGTGCTTTGCATACGCAGTGAGATCCGTGAGTGCCCAGTTGCGGAACTTCTTCCCCTTCTGGCCCAGCATCTCGGAGAGCTTCAACTGCACGATGCCCATCATGGCATATCGTATCTGTGCCCGTCCCACGTCAAGAAGCGCCGTCTCCAAAGCCCGGTCACCGAACTCAGGGCCAAATTGCAGTTTGGCTCGATCCTCTTCAATCCCCCCCGTAAAACTAAAGAGGTAGCCGGCCAGCCCGGTCTTCAAGTTGCGCGTCGCTGCATACCGATCGGCCAGACGCTCGGCCCAAACCAGCGGCTTCTCCTCGCCAGACCAGAGGTGCAGCATAGCACCTGCGTAGATCAAGTCACTCCCGGTATTGCAGAAGGTTCGTCCCTTACTGGTAAAATAAACATCCCCTCCCTGATACGCGTGATCCCAGAGCCCTGCTTCGATGGGTTTGTCATAGTCTCCATGGCGGTTAAAATCGAGTGTGGCCCAGTCAATGATATGGGCACTCCAGAAAGCGCGGATAAACTGGGTGGTGGCCTCGGTATCGATTTCCCGCATAAATCCATAATACGGATAATGACGTTTGAGTTCGTGGCGATAACCTTCCATAACCAACTTATCACCGCCCGCATCGTAGGCAATGTGCCCGCCCCACTCCAGGAGGCCATTCTTTCCCCGTAAGTTCTCAAATCCGTAGCTCACGGCCTTCACGGCTGCCTCTCGATAGCGATCGTCTCCTGTGAGCCGGCTTAGTGCCACCAATGTGCGGAAAAGATTTTGCTGACTGGCCAGATTGGAAAGGATCCAGTGTTCGCCCTTGTGTTTCCACTGAAAGGGTTCATAGGTCTTTACGTTAAGCGCATCGACAAACAACGGCGTGTGCTTCTTACCGTAGGTATCGCGTCCTTTTTTTAGGGCAACATCCGCGAATTTCTTGACCGCTGCCAAATATCGTGCGCTCGGGATCTCCAGTTCCGAGTCGCCGGAGGGGAACTGATGTGTGGTTTCCTGCGC
>CAZFOQ010000235.1:0-1825 GCA_964520535.1 uncultured Pirellulales bacterium
AATGAGGAAGGGACAAAATGTTTGACTATATAGTCAGACCTTTTTAGGCCAAAGTGGTTGCGGAAATTAGTTCCGCAAACTTCCGCAAAAATATATATGCTGTAAGTATCTGTAATATATAGTTTTATAATGCGGTCGAATTCCAACTCCGACGTGAGTGAATTTTTGTGACTTTCTAATAAAAAACATCATATTATACATCCCAAAACATCAATTTTGTAGGTTAATATACCTCAAATATTAAGTGATTATATAACAAGAATTGTAAGTATAAGATTAATAAGAACATAACGTGGCTGCGGAAATTAGTTCCGCTCGTGCGGAACTTAGTTCCGAAAGGGGGGTCGCAAGTTAAGGGAAGTAAAGGTAAGTATACTATATATATAAATATATATAGTGTCCGAACTCAAAAAATAAAAGTAGTTCCAATCCGCTCAAGCACTTTTTGAAAAAAAGACGATATGGGCGGCATATGGAAAATACACAAAATAAGCCAGAACCAAAACCAGCTCAGGCACAACCTGCAACACCCACACCACCCGTACCACAGAATCCTCCCGATAAGCCGGCACCGGAGAAAAATCCAGTAGGAAGACCAACATTATTTCGTGAAAAGTATATCGAGCAGGCATACAAGCTGACTTTACTCGGTGCGACCGATGCTGAAATGGCTGATTTCTTCGGCGTAGTCGAATCAACAATAAATTTATGGAAAATTGAATTCCCAGAATTTTCAGAGTCCATAAAAAAGGGAAAAATGCCTGCCGATGCAGATGTGGCGGTAAGCCTGCACAAAAGAGCAAAAGGCTATGACTACCCGGAGGATAAAGTATTTCTCCATGAGGGTAAGTCGGTGATTGTGCCAACAATGAAACATTACCCACCCGACACAGGTGCAGCGATGGCATGGCTCAAGAACCGCCGGCCAAAAGATTTTCGTGACACACATGACTTCACCAGTGGGGGAGAGAAGATCACACCACAGATAGTTTCATTTGCAGATGCAACCAAACCGACACCACAGGAAAGTAAACCAGACAATGACAATCCCAAGTAGAAAATTCTGCGAAGGCGCACACGTACATCAAAAAGCGTTAATCCAGGCGTATGATGAGAGACTGAATGCTAATGTCCGTGCGTCTCAAATGTTCATGGAGGAATGGCATCGCAGATGTCGTAAAACTACGCTGGCATTAAATCTCAAGATAAGAGAAGCCTGTCGAGTGCCTATGGGCAAATACGGCTATATAGCCCCTACTCAGGTGATGGCGAGAAATATTGTCTGGGACGATCCGAACATGCTCAGGGCTTATCTTCCGGACAAAAGAGAAATGGAGTGGAAATTAAACGATCAGAAAATGCTTGTCACTTTCGAGAACAAATCAATCATCAAAATCGGCGGTGCTGACGAACCTGATTCGTGGCGTGGTACCGACTTCATCGGAGTGACATGCGATGAATGGTCTCTGATGAAAGAAAATCTATGGACGGAGATATTACGTCCTGTTATTGCAGCACCGTTGCCGCCTCAAATGATGAAATACAATATATTCCGATGGGCTTCATTTCTTTACACACCGAAGGGGACAAATCATGCGAGCAAGATGTTTGACCGCGCCTGTTGTTTAGGAAGTGGTGGCGAACTGCCAGATTGCGGCGTTGCTCCAATGTTAAGAAAAAACTGGTTTGCATCGAGGGTTGACGGAGAAAAATCAGGCATATTCAGCAAAGAAGAATTAGCAAGAATGAAAGCAGAAATGCCACGCGCTTTATACGACCAGGAGATAAAGTGTTCTCGTGTGACATTAGAGGAAATGACATTAAT
>CAZFOQ010000235.1:1925-4288 GCA_964520535.1 uncultured Pirellulales bacterium
CTATAGGCACAAAGAACTTCATAGTAGATACGGTTAATACAATTGGTGTGGCCGATGGTTTAGCTGAAGATGAAGCGGGTTATAATGTACAGTATTTTCATAGTTCAAATAAAGCTACAGAAAAAACAGATACGCTTCAAAACATAAAATTCGCCAATAGAAGGGCAGAGTCATATTATTATACCTCAGATATCATAGCTAAATTATTAGCGGGACCAATAAAGAACGATGAATTAAGAAGGCAACTGTCGATAGCAAGCCGTTATACAACTCAGGGTGGTTCCGGTCGGCTTATCATCATACCGAAAATCAAAATCAAAGAGGAACTGGGTTGTTCCCCGGATGAAGCTGATTGCTATACTATGGGGTGCTGGGGGACACAGAACGTGCAGCCTGAAGATGATAATCAAATAAATACCGCATCCAAACAATGTGTGCCTGACTTCATAGGTGTATAAAATGAAACTAAACGAAGCTGAAATAAAAAAGAATTGCCTGCAATTCATATCGGACAGCGCAGAGCACTCCTATACCGCTAATCTCAAGGAGAAGGCAAAGGGTTATCAGGACTACTTCAGGGGCGGAAAACATCAATGGACGGAGAATGAATGGAACGCCTATGAGTCAAAGGGTATCACACCGATTACGATTAACCGCTGCAAGCCTGTCATCAAGGGCGTGTTAGGTATGTATCTCGAATCGAAGCAGGATGTACGCGTTAGACCGAGAAGGAGTGGTAGTTCAACGGTCGCCCAGGTATATACGGAAATTCTCAAACACACACAAGATGTAAGCTATGCCGACTATGTATATTCGCAGGTATTTTTGCGAGGCTTGATAGATACGGAGTCGTTTCTCAAGTTGCGTATCGATAAGACTATGAATATCAACGGACAGCCTATTATCGAAGGAAAGTCTATTCTCGATATATCCGTGGACCGCAACGCGGTTGAATACGACCTTAACGAATCGGCGAAGTACATTATCGAGAAGGATTGGAAGGACCGTGATGAAATAGACGCCATGTATCCCGAGAATGAGCAGCAAATTAAAGAACAAATAGAATCGATTGATGAAACAGGAAGTTCCGCAGATCGCATAATTACTTATATGACTTCCGGAGAAGTTGACAATGAGGGGGATTCGGATGAAAGTGACAGGGTGTCCGACCATAACCTGATGCAACAATACAGGTATCTGTTGCATAGGGTACACTGGAAGGAATCAGTGCCTATCTTGATTGTACATGACCGTCAAAAAATGACAACCACTATCGTAGATGAAGAAAAGAAGGTAAAAAAATTATCACGCAAGGGCAAAAAGAGCGTGCGTTTTGAGATAATAAATCACGTTAAAAAAATATTGCACGAGACATTATTTCTTAGGGGCTTGATGCTGGAAGATATCGTAGAGCCTCTCGGAAAGGGAGTAAATGAATATCCCATCGTAAGATTCTCTCCTATGTTCGATGAGGGCTATACCATCGGCGCTCTTGACGATATTATCTCCCTGAACAAAGAGGAAAATATCCACCGGACGCAGACCACAAGGCTTTTGAATCAAACTGCAAACGGCGGATGGATAGTCGGCACTGACAATAACAAAACATATGTTAAACTTCTTAAGAATTTTGGTTCTGTTCCAGGCATAGTCCTGCCTAAAGATAAATATGGTGGCTATATCGAAAAGATAAAGCCGAACGAATTATCTGTCGGGCATTTCACTATGGGCCAGCAGTACGAGCAGGATATCAAGAGGGTGTCAAACGTAGATGATGCTACACAGGGCTACTCTACCGGCCAAACCGAATCCGGCAGGGCTATTAATCTGAAGATGAATAATAACAGGACAACAAACGATGTCTTCTTCGATAGCTTTTACCGTACTCTGGAAATATTCGGTAATGTGCTGTTGAAGGCTTTGGTAGCAAATCAGTTCTATACTGACGATGAGATAAGGTTGATAGTAGAGGAATCTACGCTCATAGATCCGGAGTTGCTTGCAAAAGCACAGGCGAAATTCGTATCAACAGTTGGTGCAGAATTGCCGGAGCCACAGCCTTTACCGGAATTCAACCCACAATTAATGGCCGCGGTAAGGCCGGAGGACCAGGGAGAAATATTACAAACAGTCCAAGCAGGCGCAGAGGGTGCGCAATTATACTTAAAGAGATATCCTCAGCTTAAAAAGAACTGGGACGATATGATTAAAGCCGAGGCAATCGAAATGCTCTTGGAAGAGTTGCATAACGACAAAGGTCTATACGGTATCAAAGTCACCGTATCTCCGTCTGCACCGACAGAAAGATTGTCACAGCTTATGCAGATGGAAGCTATTATGAAGAATTACGCAAATCTCATACC
>CAZFOQ010000236.1:0-4198 GCA_964520535.1 uncultured Pirellulales bacterium
CTTAAATCGGTTAATAAAACAACTTAACATTAGGTTTTGGGATAGGTTCTAATTAAAATACTGATATCAAGTCAATATATTAAGGAGAGAGTACTGTGTCAACTCAACAAGGACAATTAAAGTCGGACGAAAGCCATAAAAGAAGCTTGTTAAAAAGAGAAAAGCCTTATGTTTTTGAAAAAATCATGAGGTACACCGATAAGGTCAAAAAAGGAGAGAGTATTGCAATACTTCAGTTTCAATATGATTATACTTGCAACTTTCGCTGCACACATTGTTCAGTTAAACGATTCCAGGGCAAAAAAGAAGGGAGGTTTTTCACAATTGATGACGTCAGGGAACTCTCACGACAAGCCGATGAAATGGGTCTTGCGCATATCGTAATCACAGGAGGCGAACCGTTAGTATTTCCTGATTTGGATGATATCATTGAGGCTATCGATCCCCGGAAATTCTATATAACCTCGGATACGAATGGATGGCTTTTGAATGAAAAGACCGCAAGGCATCTAAAAAGCATCGGCCTGGACAAAATTCAGTTAAGTCTCGATAGTCTCTCATCGGCTGAGCATGACGAATTCAGGCACGCTAAGGGTTCACATGAAAGAGCTGTAAAGGCAATTGATGCCACGCTGAACGCCGGATTAAATATTATTTTATCTACCGTAGTAACAAAACAAAGAATTCGATCTGAAGAGTTTATTGAATATTTAGAGTTTGCAAAAGAAAAAGGAGTCGAAGTATTCGTTACTTATGCAAAACCTGTCGGATCATGGGAAGGGAATTTCGATGTTCTCGTCGATAGAGATGATATAGACTTTATGAGAAAACTCGAAAAAAAATACAATGTGTTCACGCATTTAACACCGGGGTATGGTCTTGACTTGGGCTGCATAGCCGTTAAGAGAATGGTCTCCATTACCAAGTACGGCGATGTTATGCCGTGCCCCTATATCCATACATCACTTGGAAATTTCTTTGAGGAACCTCTTAAAGATATTATCGAAAGAGGTATGAACATAAAATACTTCGGACAATACATTGACACATGCCTGATTGCTGAAGACCGCGATTTTATAGAAAAATATGTTGTCGAAAAAATCTATAACGAGCCTCTGCCTGTACCCTGCTCAAAAGTCTTTTCGGATGAAGATTATATTGATCGTAACCAGAGACAGCTTTACCATCCATGCGTTTGCTCTTCGGTATAATCTTTGATAGCAAAATAAAGCCTTAACAGCACTCTCAATATCAATTCTTTTTTGAATAAATCTAAACAATATCTCCAACGTATCTTTTACACCCTATCGCTAATCCTTAATAAATAAAGTGTTGAATAATATTATATGGGCACACGTACTTCTCGCGCAATTAGCGGAACATTGACCAGTTTCATCCAGTTCGCGGTGCGAATAATTCTGCAAGCCGCACTTGCACCGTTGGTTCTTAAAGTAGCTGGGCAGGAAACCTTAGGTGCATACTCAATTTTAATGCAGGTCATTGCATACCTTGCTCTGGTTGACCTCGGATTCGGCGTTGCGTTAAGCCGTTATTTGGCTCAAGCTTATGGTTATGACGATAACAGCAAACGATTTCGGGAAGTGTTTGAAACAGGGCGAACATATTTTCTGTTTAGCAACTCAATATTCGCGCTTTTGGCCCTTATTCTCAGTTACTATATCGGAAATATTTTCTCCTTCAGTTACGCTATAGAAATGCAAGCCCGAATTGGATTATGGATACTCGCTTTGTGGAGCATTGTTCGGGTTCCCCTGGCGGTTTATAGCGGAGCATTAGCTGCAACTCAAAACTTAGCCGCAAACAATATAATAAATATGATTGGGAATGCTCTGCGTTTAGTTTTTTCACTTGGTGCCGTAATAGCAGGCCTGGGACTTGTAGGCTTAATGTTGGGTAACGTTCTTTCTGAAGTTATTACTCACATTATGCACTTTTGGTATTATCGGAAAATTTATCCAAAACAGCGTTTCAATTGGGGAATTCCCAACTGGCAGCTCTTCGGCAAAATGATGAAGTTTGGTCTTGGATATCTTTTAGTTATCGTTGGCGGTCGGTTGTCACTATGTTCGGACAATCTTGTTGTCGGCCTTTTATATGGTGGCACAAAGACCTCTATTTATTATACGACACAAATGCCCGCTTTTCTTCTTATCGCATTAATTTGGATGATTACTGACAACGCCGGTGCCGCAATTAATGAACTTTACGCAAGAAAGAATACTGCTCGATTAACTATTAATTATCTGCGCTTGTTCAAATATAGTTTAATCCTCGGCTTCACATTATCTTTAGGATTATTGGCTTTTAATCGCAGCATAGTGACTTTATGGGTTGGAACGGTGCAGTATGCCGGGGATTTGATGACTATATCACTATCTGTGTTTGCAATAGCTTCGGTTGTCAATCATGTCAATGGATACATCATAGGCGTATACGGTGCAGTAAGATTTTTATCAACGGTCTCAATTACCGGCGGAATATTAAATCTGATTATGTCACTTATTTTAGGCAGGATTATCGGCTTGGAAGGCGTTATGATTGCCAGCGCTATTGTTGAAGTGATAGTAATGGTGTTTTTCGGAAGTTATTGCCTGCGACTTCTGGATATTTCTTTTGGCTCTCTGTGGCGTAAATCGATAATGCCGGCAATAGCAGCTAATTGTTTCGTTATTCCCGTAGTCGTTTATACATTGCGAGGAAATATTCCAGCAAACATGCCTTCATTTATTGTATGGTCTTCAATTTTTCTGATTATCAGCCTTATTGGCATAACACTCGCCGGTTTAGATAAATCAGATTTTCAGGATATTAACGTTTACTTTGGGGGAGTTTTTTCAAAATTACACAGAATGTCAATTTAGTACCAGGAGCCTCCTGCTTTCCGATGTGACTCTATGCTCTGAGATCATTTTCAGAATATGACGCTGCGGCTCGATTTTTATTAATCCAACGCTTTAAGGCTTTACGACTTAGATTTAAGGATGTGTTACATTGAAAGAGCAGTATCAACACCAGAAATAACATGGACGGTTCTAAGAAAACGTTTTGTTGTGTGTCCTATAGGAGAATCCAGTAAATGGGTATCTCAGTTCACCTTAAAAATATGATACGTCCCATTGTAGAGCGCTTTCCCAAAGTGGCTACCGCCTACCGCTCTGTCCGTGATGGATTGCAGGTTTATGAAGCTCCGAAGGCTACCCCTATGGGCTTCCAGATGGTCGGGAATCCGGCGATGCAGGCCGGGGAGTTTGAAGTCACAGAGGTTTCATTGGTAAAACAGTTATTTAAGTATACAGATGTATTTATCAATGTGGGGGCCAATGTCGGCTTTTATTGTTGTCACGCTCTACAAAGCAGCAGACGAGTTGTGGCCTTTGAGCCTCTTCAATCCAATCTGATTCAGCTTTATCGAAACATCAATATCAACCATTGGGAGCACGCGATTGAGATATTTCCCTTAGCCTTGAGTGACAATAGTGGATTGCTACGGATCTACGGCAGCGGTACCGGGGCCTCGCTCATCAAGGGATGGGCTGGCGTTTCGGATCAGTTTTACACAATGGTTCCTATCAGCACACTGGATACTGTTTTGGGGACACGATTTCAGGAAGAACGCTGCCTGTTGCTGGTGGATATCGAAGGTGCGGAATTGTGCATGTTGCGCGGGGCTACTGACTTTCTAAAAAGAACGCCAAAGCCGATATGGATAGTGGAGATTCAGACCACGGATCATCAACCTGATGGGATTAAGATAAATCCAGATTTTTATGATACATTTTCTATATTTTGGAATGCCGGTTACGAGGCCTGGACAGTTGAACAGCGATCGCGTCTTGTCAATCAAGACGAGGTGAAAGCGATCGAGACCACTCAGATAGACACGCTGAGGGTTCATAATATTCTGTTCATAGAGCCGGGTGAAAAAGAAAAATTATTAAAGGAATAAAAAGTATTAATGGAGGAAAATTGGACTTCAGACAACTGAACCTGTTTGATAATGGTTTGACATATGAGCACCGAGATAAATCCACTCTTAAGCCTTTGTATACCTACATACAATAGAGCCTCTTTTCTTGATGAGACTCTTCTATCAATTGAGAAAAACATATGTGACAATACACATGGGTGCATCTGTAGTTTGTAGGTAAAGCGGGCATAAAAATTGCCTTTCAAGTAG
>CAZFOQ010000237.1:0-4172 GCA_964520535.1 uncultured Pirellulales bacterium
TGCTGATTCTACAGACTTAATTCCCTATGCAGGGATCAAAGAGTGGAAGAGTCCAAGCTTGGGAGAGGAGCCGGAAGGAGAAAGTGTAAAGGTTGCCAATGTCGATAATGATAGCAACCTGGAGATAATTGCGATAGGTGGTGATGGTTCCATTCATATTTTTGAACATGATGGAACTACTTATCGAGAAGAATGGAGAAGTCAGATTTTAGCATTACCTCTGGGTGACTTAGCAATTGGAGATCTGGATAGTGATGGCATAATGGAGATAGTTGTGTCAACAATGGAAGAAGGTAATACGCGTTTTTTTGTTTTTGGCTTTAACGGTGTCACCTTTCAACAAGAATGGCAAAGCAAACTCTTTCCTGGAGATGGATATGAAGGCCTAAGCTTATATACGGTTGACACTGACAGTGATGGCTCGCCGGAGATCGTAGTTACAAGTGATGAAGGACATACCGGCTATGCATGGATATACGATTACGATGGCACTACTTATCAGGAAGAATGGGCAAGTGGTCTTTTGGATCAATTTGCTGTCATTGAGCTTTATGGATTATCAGACACAGATGGTGATGGCCTTCAGGAGATAGTATTCGCAGGTACGGCTATACACATTGTTGGATGGGACGTTACCGGTTATCAGTTAGAATGGAAAAGTGAGTTACTGGGTGGATGGATACAATGCATTGTGGGCGATGTTAATGGGGATGCCACTACCGAAATAGTCGCTGCTATTGAAGAAAGAAACATCCGTATATATAGTTTCGATGGCAGTACATACGTCCTTAAATGGGAAAGCGCCGACATTGAGGCTTCTACGGGGCAAATTGGCGATGTGGATAATGACGGTATTCAGGAAATTGCCGTTGGCAGTTTCAGCGGAGAAATCTATATTTTCGGTTATGATGGTAGCAGTTATCAACTGGAATGGCAGACTGCAACACCTAGTCCATATGCCTATGTCTATGTCGAAAAAATTGAAGATTTTGATGGTCAGGGAGGCTTGGAGATACTTGTACAGGAACTGACCGATGAAGACAGCAGTGACGAGACCGGATATTGTGACGTGTTCACGTACGATGATGGGGCGTACCGACTTTTATGGAGAAACGAAAAAATAGACTCTTATTTTGGTGGCCTACTCGAGCCTGCCGGCGATGTTGATAACGATGGTATTATTGAAGAGGTTCGAAATGCAAATAACGAAGACAAATACTATCCCTATAGTTTCTACGTCATTGGCCCAGCAAAACAGATTCTCAATCAAACGTTCACAGAGGGACTTCCCGACGGATGGTCCATAATAGATGGATATTCTGACGGCCAGACATGGACATCTACAAATCCTGGAAACCGGTCGAGTTCCAATTGGACGGGGACTTTTCTTATCGTTGACAGCGATTCTGCAGGTACTGTCGATATGGACGAGGAGTTAATCACTCACACTATTGACTGTTCAGACTACGTTAGTGTATGGCTGAGATTCAACCATGAATTTGGCTACTACGAGGATGAAATTTGCGACGTAGATGTACGTGTCAGTAGTGGGTACTGGCAAAATGTTATGCGTTATCAAGGGGCCAATGCTTCTGGCCAGGTGGAGCTGGATCTGTCCTCAATAGCAGGTGGCCAGCCTGATGTTCAGATACGCTGGCGTTATTACAATGCCAATTATGAGTTATACTGGGGAATCGACGATGTCGAAATCTGCGGCGTAAGTGGCGCTTCTCCCAACGAAATGGATATTGGTTTTGCAGAAATTACCGGCACGGGAAGCTGAGCACGGACAGAAGATGATCGAAGTCAAACTCAGGTTCTGGACAAACGACATTGCTAAAGAACCTAGCAAAATCATTCCAAAGCATGCTTGGTCGTCCGGTGTTGTTCGCATCGAATCGAACAAAGCACATGGCATTGTCCCTGGCGCCCCTAAACCATTTCATTCTCTATTGGATGTTGGCGCGGTAATAGAGAAGATGCTGATTGAACAAGGCGTAGTCCTGCACTTAAATCGGCGTATGCGGAAGTATATGACTGGCGAATAGGTGTCCAACAAACAAAGGAACTAAGGAATGCCGCCCTATTTAATTCTGGTTCGTGTGGACAGAAAACGGTGGGAGTACCTAATAAAACTTTCGTGAATGATATATTAGTTAAAAACTGTGGGTAGGAGAAAAAGGATTATTTTAAAATGGCTGTCTGTCCCTAGTTTTCATTCAAGATTTCAAAGCATTAGAACATCCACAGTTGTAATCCGGTGATTTGTTGTTATCATAGCGTTAATATTTGTAATAGGAGGCAAACATGAAATTACAGGAGTTTGTCAGCGAGACACTTAAGGAAATCATCAAAGGCGTGAAAGAAGCCCAGGAATACGCCGCTACACAAGATGCAAAGATTAATCCATCTGCTGAGTACAGAGGAGATAGAAAATTACAAATATTGGTTGATTCTGCTACTCATGAGCATCTTCAAAATGTAGAGTTCGATGTTGCGGTTACTTCCACTGAAGGGACCGCAAAGGAAGGCGGCGCGGGAGTTTTTGTGGCTGCTATAGGTATAGGTGCGAAAAGAACATCTGATACATCGAGCAGTTCAATAAGTCGTATCAAATTCACGGTACCTGTTTTGCTACCTATACAAGGCAAGGTGTAATCTCAAGAAACTAGTGACAGCGGGGCTGTTGAAAAAGTCCCCAATTCGCTGCGATCCTTTTGATTGACTACGCGGCGCTTTTCCATAAGGATTTTCTCTTTCGATTTCCAGAAAAGCTCGCAATGCCAGCGGCAAAGCGTTCTGCGACCAAGTTAACCCACAGATGCAGCCGGAATCCTGAAAAAAGTAAGCCTGCATGTGCCGCCAAGCGTTTGAGGTTGATCACCGTTGCCGTCAGGTATGCCTGGATGGCAACATTGCTCAGCCCGCGGCGGACCGCACGACGCAAACCGTGCTGAGTCTTTGCTTCGCCATGCATTCCTTCGACTCGCCAGCGGTGTCGTTTATATACCGCAACAAAGTTCTGGTCCGGTTGGCGATGGTGTCTTCTTACTCTTATAAGTGCTTCATAGCCGTTGCTTATTAGAACCGTTCTTGATGTTGCTGTCTCGCTTATGCAGCGTTTCCTCAATCGGCAGTTTCGACAATCATTCGGCCTTGCTCGATAGAGCCATCCCTGTTTGTTCTGTGTTCGCCTGGTCAGGACCTTGCCGGTCGGGCATTTGACGACCTTGTTTTTGGCATCATATTTGAAACGTCTCAGTGGTAAATGGCGCGGTTTGCTGTTTTGCTTTTGCGGTGGAATGATCGCGTCGATACCTTTGTCTTCGAGAAGTTCAAAGTTTTTGCCGTGTGCGTAACCCGAATCGGCTGAGACAGTCTTGATCTTCCTGCCGGTGTTGTTCTCAATGCGTTCTATCTGTTCGGCAAGCTGACTGCCTTCACTTTGTTCGCCAGTGGTGACATCCACGTCAACAATGACGCCACAACTATCGTCAACAGCGGCATGCTGCTTATAGCAGGGCTCTAAATGGAAAGTATTGCATGATGTTGTCATCGTTGCATCCGGATCGGTTTTGCTGCGTTTCTTGGGGTTGCGGGACGTTTTACGCGGTCTGCCCGGCCTTTTTCGCTTGTCACTTTCGAGATCATTTTCCTTTATCACGGTCTCAGCGTGCTCTGTGGTTAGGCTTTCCCAACTGACATCAGCACGAATAAGAGTTGCATCTATATGAACCGTTTCGCCGCTCACCAAGCCGACATCAATGCAGCCTTGAACGGTCTTTTGAAAAATTTTCTTGAAACGTTCATCGCCCCAACGCTGGCGTATCTTCGTAAGAGAGCTGTGGTCGGGCAGCCTCTCATCGAGCCGGTAGCCGGCGAACCAGCGAATCGCTATATTTACCTGCGCTTCACGCATGAGCTTGCGGTCATGTACAACGCCCTGGAAGAAACCCGCCAGCATCAAACGAACCGCTGCCTCAGGATCGATACCGGGCCGGCCGTTGTCGCAGCAGTATAAGTCTTTGACCTGGTCCCGAAGCCAGGAAAGGTCCAGGACTTTATCAACCAGCTTTAGGATATGGTCGTCGGGGATTAGAGAAGACAGCGACCCAGCAACAAACAAATCTTCTTGCCAGCGTTCCTGATTGCCTATCACAACTAAGCCTCCA
>CAZFOQ010000238.1:0-4119 GCA_964520535.1 uncultured Pirellulales bacterium
GAATATGTGCGGTATACTCTCATAAAAACTGGTACTAAAAACTGGGGCAGGCCACCTGAAGGACGGTCTACGCGGTGATCCGGACCTGGGATGGGTTGGTGCTTATAAGGTCCCAACAGTCCGACCGAGCCAAGCACAGGCCCTGCTGCAGCCCGCCTGCCCTATCGACGCGGAAATACCTGGACCGGTTCCACCTTCGGAATCTTTGCCATACGCAACGACGCAGCAGAATCCAGCCACGCAGACTTCCATGATCTGCGCGTGACAACCCCCTAAGGAGTGGAAGCCTGCAAAGATTCGTACGGATCCCATCCATGGGGCGGGAACGTTCCACCCTGATGAGACTCCATAGCGCCAGGGATGTGAAATGAAAGAATAAACACTGATCCAAAGGGCCATGATCCGAAGGATCTGCGACCATATATCATTATGACGAAGGCGACCGAGCGAATATGGCACGGGGCGATTACCTTTGTCATAATTTCAAAGAATAGGAGCAGGTTTTTCTTTTTGCACTTTATTCTTGCAATACATTTTTGCGGTATGTAAACTGGCCCCTGACCTTATGCAAAGGAGATGACATGATCTATCGTAGAATGAGTTTAATGATGCTGAGGGGATTATTCCTGTTATTAATTCTGGTTTTACCTTCGTGTACTGCTGAGAGAGCTGCTGTGCATACCGGATCGGTTGAGTGGAGACTGGATGAATTTGAAGTTGCGCCGCCGGAATTAACGAAGACCGGCAATCCGGGCCCGGTGGACACTCCTTATGGCAAAGCTATTGCATTTAATGGCAAAGACGATGCCTTTTTTTTAGAGACAAATCCATTGCAGGGGCTGCGCAGTTTTACAGTTGAAGCTATTATGTGCCCGGATAAAGACGGGCCACGAGAGCAGAGATTCTTGCATATCGGAGAAGTGAGCGGGGATCGCATGCTGCTGGAAACGAGAATGACTGACGATGGTCAATGGTACCTCGATACCTACCTTCGATCTGGATCGTCACAAAAGGCACTGATTGACGAGAATCTATTGCATCCTGCGGGGAAGTGGTACCATGTGGCCCTTGTGGTCGATGACGGCAGGATGGTGAACTATATTAACAGTAAGCCGGAACTCGAAGCCAAGATAGATTTTGCGCCTATCAACTCGGGTAAAACCTCAATTGGAGTAAGGTTGAATAAAGTGTCCTGGTTCAAAGGTGTAATCTATAAGATAGTAATTACCCCTAAAGCCTTGAAGCCGGAACAATTTACGACCCACTGATTCACGGTTGGTTGAAGACCTGGTCCGCCGTATTGTTGTTTTGTCTCGAAAATACTCATTTTGTCTTTGCTTGAAGATGAATCTTCCTCAATACTTGATTCAGGATTTCTTCCTTTGTTTTAATGATAGTCTCATGTTTGTGCCCCTCAGGAATTTTGATGGCACTTGATATATCTTCAAAGGTCTTAAAATCTTTTGTCCTGACCGCGCCATAGTTTTTCTTTCTGTAGGCATCATAGTAAATCAGCCAATCCGACCCGACCTTCACCACAGTGGGTCCTTCCGTAAACTTTTCAGTAAAGGGCTCGGAAATTTCGGAATAAGGCCCCAAAGGTGTTTTACCAAAGGCAACTTTCATGTTCCTGTTGGGACGTGTATTGTCTTTTAATACCAGGACATAATCCTGATCACCTCTTTTTACAATCACAGCATCGATCAAACTAAAACCCGGATCCAGAAAAAGCTTTGTGTCGGAAAAGGTTTGAAAATCTTTTGTAGTCGTGTAGTACATCCGGTGATTATTGCGTTCATCTTCAATTCCCCTATCGAATTTTCCGGGAATGGTAGAGGCCCAGATAATGATAAACTGCTGGCCAGTCTCATCATAAAACAGTTCTGGCGCCCAGACATTAACAGTAGAAGGGTCAAAATCCATCACCGGTATGAATTTCTGGTCGGACCAATTCATCAAATCTTCCGATGAGGCATATCCGAATCCGAGATCCCCCCGCCAGGAAGTCGTCCAGACGAGATGAAAGATTCCGTCTGGGCCCTCAACAAGGGAGGGGTCACGCATTAGCTTCTGGTTTCCCAATTCCGGTTTAAGCAAGACCGTATCGATACGCTCCCAGTTATAGGCATCATGGCTATATAACAGGTACAGCCCATCTCTTCCCGGATCCCTGAAGGAAGTGAAGAGGTACACTTTTTTAGCCTGGCTGCATGAACACAGAAACGGCAAAACAAAAAGTAATAAATAAATCTTTTTACTCATTAAAATCCCCCTTGAACTCTTTTTGCAACCAATTCTATGAGCTATCTTTCACCTTTGTCAATCGCATAGAGCGTGTCTTCTGATCGGATAAATAACCGCCCGTTTGACACGGCAATACTGGCTTTATATGTCCCTGTCAAGTCGTTCTCCGCCAGCACCTGAAACGTGGGCCCGGCCTTGATCACAGTCGTCTTGCCCCCTTCAGATAGGCAATAGATGTTACCATCGGCCCATATGGGCGACGCGGCATAACGACCCGGCAGACGCTCGCGCCAGACCACAGCACCGTTGTTGGCCTGGAAACAGGTCATTACACCGCCCTCGGTCAGGGCATATAGATGGGACCTGACATAGAGCATAGACGGCACACGCGGTACATCTTTATCTTTTTTCCAGACGAGATGGGAGTCCGTGCACTCCCCCTGCCCTCCCGTACGAACGGCGAGAATTTCGGTACGACCAAAACCGGTCGTGGAAAAAATCATGCCATCTCCCACTACAATAGACGGCACCACTCCTTCTGCATCACTACGTACGGTCCACAGGCGAACACCGGTCTGCAAATCGAAGCCTTGAAGCACATCACCGGCTCCGCTGACAACCTGGATCTTACCATCTACGTTCACGGTTTGGGGCACTACATGGGCAATGCGTGACAATCCCCGCTTACCGCGCCACTTTACCTGACCGGTGCTCGCTTCAACCGCTAACACTAATCCCTTGTCCCATGGCTTTTGCCAGCCCAGTTTTTTGTCCGGACCGTCACTGCTGCCGTCAAAGGGAACAACCAGCAAACCGTCTTGCAGAATGGGAGATACAGCCAAACCATGCTCACTAAAGTACTCCAGTTCTTGATGACGCCACAGTTCATCGCCGTCCATGGATAGGCCCAAAAGCGCCCCATCCGCAGCCAGTACATAAATGCGCTCGCCATCCGTTACGGGAGTGGACGTGGCATAGGAATTACGCTCGTGCCTGTGCCCGGCCTTTTGCTTGGTAACTTCTTTATCCCAAACGACATGGCCTGTGTCGGCATTCATACAGAGCAGATGGAGCGAAACGCCTTCGTCAACCGCAGTTGTAACGTAGATACGGTTGTCATACACAATCGGCGATGAATAGCCCTGGCCCGGGATCGGTGTTTTCCAGGCGACATTTCTCGTTACATTCCAATGAAGGGGTACGTCTTTTTCCTGACTAATCCCCTGACGCAAAGGCCCACGAAAACAAGGCCAGTTTTCTGCCATTAACACAGGATTTATCAGCATCAGGAGCATGCCACAAAGAGATGCAGTTTTCATATGAAGAACTCCTTTCTTGCATCAGTATTTCAAGTTATTGATAGGAAATATGATTTCCACAGACAGGAATGATTATACCACCTGCTGGCGTAGCCATTCAAGTGGAAACTGAGCTCTGAGGCCGCCAAAGCGGTTGTTTTGGAGAAGATGGTGGCGAGGTCTTTGTTTTATAAAATCCTTGAAAAAATCAAACGCTTGAAACCAATACCGATTGGTTATGACTAATGAGGAGAATCGCTGAAAAACCTGATTTGATAAACACTATAGCGGTCAAGGTCTGGACAGAAGCAGGGATTTCAAGCAGTCTGGGACCCACAAATCTGGTCTTTCGTATAAATCCGCATGAAAGCTGCCTCAGAAAAGAGAAATCTTGACAGTTCAAGTTGAATTTGGTAAAATTATTAGCATCTAAAGGATAGAATAATGTTTTGTGAAAGCTTAAATGGGAAATATCAGGTTAGACTGAGGAGGAAGCAATAGTGTATAAGATATTTTTTTGTGTTGTCATAGGTTTATGTCTGGTTGGCAGCGCATATGGTGCATCCATGACCATTGT
>CAZFOQ010000239.1:0-4118 GCA_964520535.1 uncultured Pirellulales bacterium
GGCCGGGCAGCATAATTGGCAAATTATGTGTCCGCCATCTGTTCAGCACCTCAAAACGATATTGGTTCATAGATGAGTATATGTTTTGTTGCATTAAATCATTTGCAAAATCGTGTCTCCATTTTGACTCTACATCCAAACATTTCGGTTAAAACTGCCCTTGACAAAACCTCCGTCAAGTACAAAAAATCTACTTCTAACAATTTATAGGTCCAGAAATCGGACATTTGATATGTTTTCATATTTTTCGACTTTTTAAATGGTTGATATTAAAGCATTTAGGGGGTAGGCTTCTTTAAAAATCGGGAGATATTGCCACTTTTGGTTGTATAGCAGTTGTACGGATTTTGGGCATAAAATGAAGCTATATTTATGGCCTATTTATTCCTTTGCTCCGTGCTTATTTAGCAGTTCGACTATTTCATTATGGCCTTCTTTTTTTGCTACTGCCATAGGTGTTTTGCCCTCTTTTTCTCGTGCATTGACAACAGCACCTTTGTCAATGAGGAATTCAGCTACTTCTCTATGGTTCTTCCAGCAAGCATAGTGGAGAGCCGTCCAACCTGAACTATCCCTTGCGTGCATATTGGCCCCGTTGTCAAGAAGTAGCTCGACAGCATCCTTCAATCCAGCACTAGCGGCTTCAATCAGCAGCGTTCTTTCTCCTGGACCTTTCGAATTCACATCTGCTCCCCCCGCGAGAAGGAGCTCGATCACACTACGTACTTTGGGCCACGTGGCGAGGAAAGAGTTGTCGGATTTTTCTTCCCAGCTATCCACAGCGGGATTGGATGATTGAAAGTCTATATCGGGAGGTGTGCCCCATTCGAAAAGTGGCAGGTTACTAAATCCCGTAGCCCATAGCGGCATCAATACTGGTGGCATGCTAAGAGGACTCTGACTCTTGGCAGTGACGTCGGCTCCTCTGTCAATAAGCAGCTTGACCAGTTCATAATCCGGATACATAACGGCGAAATGCAGCGGGCCGGAATCTGATCCTGCGTTCGCGTTGACATCGGCACCTTGAGCGATGAGGAATCTAACTACATCTTTTTGGCCACCGATAATCGCTAGGCAAAGTGGGGTTAGCATGTTTTTCTGTCGGCCGGTTCCCACCTCTACTGTGGCATCAACATCAACATCCTTTTCGAGGAAATCCCTGACCTTGTTTAGATCACCCGCGAAAGCGGCTAAATGGAGGTCGGTTTTCGTGCCTTTTCCCAGTAACAAGTTAACCATCTGCACGACCTGCTCTTGGTCATAGAACATGCTCATGCCAATAACGGCATATGCCGGAGTCATCCCACTGTCGTCCTTGGCATTAACGTCAGCACCATGAGAGATAAGCAGTTCGGCTACGCTTCTTCGGCAATACGTGGCCGCTTCATGCAGCGGAGTAAGACCGTTTTCACCTTTAGCATTAACATTCGCACCTTTGGTCAGAAGTAACTTTGTTGCTACTATATGACCAGTCCGGGCCGCACAAAACAAAGCCGCATCAACATCCGCCCCCTTGGTCAGCAGCAGATCAACTAGTTCTTCATGGGGATCCATTGAAGCGCAGTACAGGGGCGTTGCTTGGGATAGTTGAATCTTCACATTTACATTGGCTCCCTTTTCAATAAACAGTTCCGCCACATTCTTATGACCGTGGGAAACAGCGTAGAAAAGAGGTGTAACTTGTCTTCTAGCCTCAGCGTCAACTTCGGCTCCATTATTTAGAAGTACCTCAGACACGTGTCTGTGGCCATAACGGGCCGCTACATGCAATGGAGTCCAATTTCCATAACCACTCTTAGCGTTGACATCGACACCTTTAGCGATAAGTGACTTGACTTTATCTATATCGCCGTCTATAGCGGCCTGATGTAGAGAATCCATTGCTTCAAACTGTGATTCAGTTACAGATTCCGTTGCTGCTCGTGCTGTAAGCACCAAAGAAGTCGGGACAATCAAGATGGCCATCAAAAGCACTGCTGCTGCAGTTATGACACTTGGCCGTTTGTAAAATCTCTTTTTAGCTTTCATAATAGTCTTTATCCTTTCTTCAACATTTTTAACTAGGCCGGCCACAGCCAAAGAAGGTACTGGCCGGATCGATTCATCTCTGGCGGCTAGGGTCTCCAAAATGGCATTGCCATAATCCCCCGGCAAATCACTCAAAAGAGCTATCGCCATTTCATCGCAGCACTTTTCCCTTTCTTGCCGGATCTTCCTATTCGCCCACCAGACAAGGGGATGGAACCAGAATAAAGCCTGGGCTATAACCTGCAGGATATTAACAGCCGCGTCAAATCTAAGAACGTGACTTATCTCGTGCCCTAAAACGCTTTTTTGGTGTTCCTGCTTATTAATGTTCAGAAAGTTAACCGGCAAGTAAATACTTCCGCGTAACAAACCCCAGACAAATGGTTGATTAAAACCCTCTATAAGCCAGACACTTGGGAAATTCTTAACACCACTAGCAAAAAATGACTTTTCGATGTTTCTTCGTAGTTCAATAGGCAAAGTCTTGCGATATCTCCATAGCCAAATATTGGCACGTAAAGCCCGAATTAAATTGAAAATAATTAAGGTACAGGCTCCTATTAACCAGCCAATTCCAAGCTGTTGACTAATTTTAAGTCTCGGATGCTTCGCTTCAACCGCTGCAACTGGTGGTGTATCAAAAGGAGCTGAACTCAAACCGGATGACTCAGATACCATTGTATTCGCTATTTCGGATTCCGGAAGCACCACCTCAAAAGGTGTGGATATCGTAGCAGGTTCAGTTCTATCTTGCGCTGGTAGTATTGCCAAAGGAATATCATAGAACGGAGGAACAAAGCATTTGGCTAAGACAATCAGCCAGAGAAGATAACGAATGTGGGCGCTCTTATTTCGCAACGTATAGCTTATTACCGCTATCACTAATACGAGAACTGCAATTTGCCAGCTTTGAGCAAGCAAATAATCTGTAACTTGAGTCAGACTAATAGCCATGTCAATACCTCCATAAAGAGAGACAATTTACTATTATTTATCTATAAGCTTTTTGAGTCTTTCAATATCTTTTGCATCTATTCTGCCATCTTCAGCGAGAAACTGCATCAGCGGTCTGGGATCACCACCAAAGAGCCTGTCTAAGAAATCAACAACCGTTCTCTTAACAACATCTTCACGTTTAACGGCTGGGAAGAACACAAAGGCTTTACCTTTGGTTTTATGTTTTATGTAACCTTTATTCTCGAGTCGTCGTAACAAAGTCTGAACTGTTTTGTAGCCTATCTTACGTTTTGGTGGTAGTTGATCACAAATCTGTTGAACAGTTGCTTCCCCAAGCTGCCAGTTTAATCTTAGGATTTCGGTTTCAGCCGGACTCATTGCTTGTAGTTGTTTTTTCGTCATAATATAACTCCTCTTACATGCGTCAGAATTATAATATCTTACACTCGTAAGAACTGTCAACAAGAAAAATAAAAAATATTAAAAATTTTTAGACTATTTGCTTTTTGGGTAAAAAAAGGTCTATAGGCAGTATCAATGAGAGAGGTCATTTGATATGTTTGCCTATTTCCAGGCATCGCTAAGTAATTGATAAACATGTACTTAAAAAATCGGTATATCCCAAAAATCGGGAGATAATGGCCTTTCTGGTTGTACAACGGTTGTACGGATTTTGGGCATAAAATGAAGCTATATTTATGGCTATTTATTCCTTTGCTCCACGCTTTTTAAGCAGTTCGACAATTTCAGTATGGCCTTGATTCATAGCAAAACGCAGGGGTGTACGACCTGAATTGTTCCTTGCATTCAAATCGGCTCCTTTAGCGATAAGCAATTCTACTATATCTTTTTGGCCACTCCCGGCAGCCAGATGCAGTAGTGTCATACCTCTGTTGTTGCTGACATTCACATCAGCGCCCTCTGTGATGAGAAGTTGAATTACATCTTTGTTTCCGTGTATAATCGCGCGTTGCAGTGGCGTCCAGCCCTGTTGGTCTCTCACGTTGACTTCGGCATCTTTAGCGATGAGCAGTTCTGCTACTTCCTTTTTACCACGATAGCATGCCACGTGTAACGGTTGTACGTCTTCAGCAAAAATGAGACAAAAATGCCTTCAAATTAGGAGACGATTT
>CAZFOQ010000240.1:0-4106 GCA_964520535.1 uncultured Pirellulales bacterium
ATATTATGGATTCTTTATGATTTGCAGCCGATGGTAATGATAACACAGGTTTATAAAAATGTGTATAGGAAGGAATGCGGTGAAAAAGTTTTCCCAGATTTTGATATTAGCAACTCTTTGTCTGGCCGGATGTGAATCCGATAATATCGAGACTGTGGATCAACGCTCTCGGCGAATCGATACTTATACGAAAATTGTCACTGAGTATCTTCTGGACCAGAATCTGCCTGATCTGGAATCAGTCGAGCCCTGGGAAAATAAATATGGGCCGGGCTTGAAGCTCATTACCACTCACTATGATATTCACACGACGCTGTTCAATCGTACGATGCTGTGTAAAATCCCCCGATTTGTTGAGACGGCATATCAGGCATATAACAGCCAGTTGCCAAAACCAATCGAGACACCGGCGAAATTTCCTGTTTATCTCTTCGCCGAACGCCAACAATGGGAGCATTTCACCTGGACTTTTGCCGGTGAGCAGGCAGAGATGTTCTACAGGATTAAAGCCGGTGCATATTGCCATAACGGCGCTTGTGTAGCGTATGATATCGGTCCGGAACGTACATTTTTAGCTCTCGGGCACGAAGGCTGGCATCAATTTAACAGCAGATTTTTCAAGTTTCGCCTGCCGAGCTGGCTTGACGAAGGCGTGGCGATGCTCTTTGAAGCACACAGGACCGAGGACGGGGTGATATATTTTGTGCCTGGCCAAAACAGCTATCGATTGGAATCATTGAGAAAGACGCTGGCAAAAAATACAATCATCCCGCTGCGGAAATTGACGGCGATAAATCCGGGCCAGGTGCTCGCCACCGACGAGACTGAAGATGTGATGGCCTTTTACAGCCAATCCTATGCATTGGTTCGTTTTTTACGGGAAGCAGATTCCGGCAAACGGATTGGAATTTATCATCAACTGCTCGCGGATGGTTTATGGGGAAATTGGCCGCTCGATGAGGTTAGTAAAGAAATTGCGATCGACAGAAATATGTCGAGAACTATTCTTTGGAATCATATCGTTGGTACACTGCTGTTTCAAAAGTATATTGGTGAGGATTTCGAGCGAATCGAGCAGGAATATCTGGCCTACTGCGCGGAAATAGCTCGATATTAACTGTGGCGAACGCAGAATAGAAAACCGGAAATTTAAATTAAAATACGGAGTAAGTATTGATGACTGAAACGTACACAGCACAAATTATTTTAGCTTCAGCCTCCCCGCGAAGAAGACAGTTATTGGCAAAAGCGGGTTATCAATTTAAGGTAGTTCATCCCGATATCGACGAAGCAGCTTTTTCCGCCGACCAAGTCGATCCCTGTAAATATGCAGAACAGATGGCATTGGCCAAGGCGAGAATCGTTGCTAAAAAGTACCCGGAAAGTCTGGTAATCAGTGCCGATACGATTGTGGATTTCCAGGGCGAGATTATCGGCAAACCCGCAGATGCGAAAGAAGCCCGGCAGATAATACAAAAGCTCTTTAGCGCTCCTCATCAGGTGATTACCGGCCTTGCAGTTTGCAGATTATGCGAAAACATTGAATTGGTGGCCCAAGATTCCACAACTGTTTATCCGAAGCGATTGACCCAAGAACAAATAACGAACCATATCAAAAGCGGCCTCTGGAAAGATAAATCCGGAGCGTATGCCATCAAAGAAAACAGCGATGAGTTTGTCGAGAAAATCGAAGGCAGTCTGACAAACGTGATGGGTTTACCGATGGAGCTTTTGGAACGCCTGCTGGGCAAAATTTTTGGACAACAATGACTAAAAATTGCCGGATTAAGTACTAAAATCTTTAAAAATCGGGCTTTCTGCGGGAAATGGCGCAGGCCATGCTGTGCATTTCAGATTAATTTTCTGCCTAATTCGCATTTTCAGCATCAAAAACGTAGATTTCGGGGCCATCGTTAGGAAATTGGGTTTGTTTGGGTTTGTTTTTTCGCGGTCCCAGACAGCAAAAATCTACATAATCCCTTATTTTAATTGGTCTTACGCTCATTTGGACATTTAGTAAATTGGCTTTGTTTTGCATAAAAAGTGATAATTATACTCTCTAATTTGCCTCTTTTTGTCATGCCGGAGTCACAATTTGGTGAATTTTTGATTTTTGCGTTGTTGTTTTGAACTTTACATTTTTACCCCTAAGGGCTTAAATTTTAATTTTCGTCTGTCCTCTGCCCTTAGTATTCGGATTCCGCATCTGCGGCCTTGAGAGGATTCATCCTTCACATGAGGTTGAGTCTTTGAAGCTCCAGTATTGTTTTGTACAGGCTGTGCTCTATTCGCCGTTCATACATTAAGAGGCGATCGAGCACCCTTGCATTTGAGAAATCCTTTATGGCCAGACGGCCGAGAGCCAGATCGGCAGCCGCGACACTTGGACCTCCCTGCGGCTGGTCTGTGCCTTTGAACAACAGCGATTGGGTCAGTTTCGCTAATGGGCTGGAGGCATTTTTTTCGTTCATCACATCGATAGTCTGGTTCTGGATGCGTCCTGCCCGTTTGAGCCGCCATGAGAGACTGACAACGCGCTCGGCCAACATAGATTCTATTGGGCTGGCGGGCTCCAGCTCGTCTAAAATCCGGTCGCGGTACAGCTCGAATTCGGCCTGATTTTCAGTACTGATAACGTCCTGACGGGCCGAAAGGCCGTGTTTAACGGCGTTTTGTGAGACTTTTATTTTGCCCTCGTTAGTGCGTGGGCCGGTTGATTTTTTGGTGTTTCGCCGGTTGGCGAGGATTTGGGCTTGGCTGGCCATGATTTTTCCCTCCTGATTTAAGATTTGCTATTGACGATTGATGATTTACTATTGTGATTTTAGCATATTAGTTATATATCTATCATACATACCAAAGGTCTGGCTGTCAAGTGAAATCTTTGTAGTAGACACTGATTTTTATACCAACATTTTTCTACTCACAAACGCTTGTATGAATAGAAAAGTAGGATGTTCTCTTATTTCCCCCCAGAAAATGCTCCTGACTTCTGAATTCTATATTCTATAAAAAATACGTAGTTACCACATTTGACAATTAATGCAGATTATGGTAGTAATATATCTTAGTGCATTGTTTTGGCGTAGGTATGCATTTCTCTGAGCATGGTGGGTGCTAATTAGTATAGCTGTCTCCATTTATGCTTTTATATTCTATTGTTTAACAATGTAGTCTGCGAGGTGGAGGATTGTGCTTGCGAGAATAAGCTTTGTCAATGGATTTAAGATTAATCTTGATGTCTATAAAAGCTGAATTGTGTTTGAAACTAACGTGTTTAAAGTACAAAATGAAAATGGGAACTGGTAATTAAGAAATTGACAGAGACCTCATTTGGGACTGTGTCTTCTCTGTTCGATTCTAAATAGCCAGACCATGGAGGATGAGCAAAATGAAGCGTATTTTAAAAAAGCTTCGAGAAAAGTGGCTTTCGAAGCAACGTTACCATGACTGTCAAAAACCAATATTTGAGAATTTAGAATCCAGACTTATGCTCAACGCCGATATGCATGGGCTATTTGCCGAACTGCAGCCCATGGACCCACTTGACCCAAACCTTCCCACAGATGCTATTGAGGTCGGTATCACCGATCAGGGCGGCACGCTCGCATCAGCAAACGCTACCACCTATACACCTCAATCCCTACCTTATAACCAGAACTTTGACGCTGGTTTGCCGACAGCGGCCCAGGGCTGGGAGTACTACTCGGATAACGAAGGCCGTATCCAGGTGGTCGGCGGTCGTCTGCGGATGGATGATACCACAGCCAATACATTCTCTCTGAATGAGGCGATATTGCATGTGAACCTGACAGGCCAGAGCGCTGTGACGCTTACCCTGGACCATATAAGCCTGGGTGATGAGCCAGATAGTCTTCCGCCGAGTTTTACAGACCATTACAAGGGAGATGGCATCGCAGTCAGTATTGATGGTCTCAATTGGATCAAGGTCGACGACTTGACCGGTACGAATATCACGGTGAATCTGGATCTGGTGGCTCTGTTCGGCGGTTCTGCGGACCTTTCCGATGTACGTATCAAGTTCCAGCAGTATGACAACTATCCAGCCCCCGATGACGGGCGGGAATTCGATAATATTCAGGTAA
>CAZFOQ010000241.1:0-4059 GCA_964520535.1 uncultured Pirellulales bacterium
CTATGAGAACTGGAGTGGCCATTCAAACCTCCAACTACGTTCGGGACAATGTCCGAATATAAGCTAAGGCCTATATCGGCTATTGTGCAAAGTTAACACAGAATATTTTTGACATTTGTTTTCAAAGATGGATGTTGAGAAAAATAAAAGAAACAAGGCTAAAGGTATTTTTTACCCTTAGCCTTATTGGATTTGTTAAATTCTGCTACACTAAAACAGAATGAATAATCTTTACCAATTAATGGTCGTCCTTATTGGTAAGCTGGAACAAATTCTTCTTACTATTTGTTGAATTTTTTGTGCCTCAACAGGTGATAAAGCCGGGTGGGCTTCGCCGCCAAATAACTCAGCTACAGGGCCGCCTAACAGTTCAGGTTCGTCACTCTCTGTGCCGCGTCCGGTTATAACTCCCAGGAAAGCTTCGGGGACAGATCGACCTGTTTTACCTGTGCCTCTGCCCATCCATACAATACTGCCATCTTCAACATCAATCATCTTTGCTGTCATTGTCAGCTCTTCTTCGAAGTGAGGTATTTCGATTACCATAACCACCGGGACCTTTAGAATTAGTCCCACCTCAGTGGCCGCTTCGATAGTTGTCATGTCTCTTGATTCGAGTTCCTGCTCTCCAAGTTTTGCCCTGATCTGTGCCCGTCCTATCGGTGCGTAGCCATTATCTAATAATTCCATTGCGAAGAAATCTGCAATTTGATCTTTGGCGGTTTCACTTTGAACAGCACCCTTAATCGCTACAATAGCAACTTTCTCCACACTGTTAAAGTCATAGCCTGGTCTAAAAGAGCTATTTCCTGAAAGACAGCCGCCAGCAAACAGAACAGCTATTGACGAGATATACAAAAAGATTTTCATCACCGATACCTCCCACATAATAATTGGTGAGCTATAAATACAATATCAGTATATAAAATTCTCACAAAATTGTCAATGCTTTTTTTTACCTCTCCATTTCATATAATCATATTGTGTATTATATGAAGGAATTATCGGATTTTGCCGTTTTTCATAAACAAAAAAAGCTGATAATATTTGCGGCCCTAAGCCTGTATGTTAGGTTTTCCGCTTTGCAGACGAAATGCAGAATGAAAAGCTAATATTTATCTCTCGTTACAATTAAGAGAGTGGCTGTGCTGCGAGTGTAGCTTTGGTTATATCGGTTTACAGGTAATCGTGGGCATAGCCGGTTTGCTTTTTGGGGCGATTAGGCCATTTTAATACATCAAATAAAAACTCAGTGGCCTGGCGTATCATAACAGATGGCATACAGGGACACATTTCGAGTGAACCTATTATTTCATTGCCGTTTTTACAAATAGCATTCAATAAATAATCCCAGTTTTCCAGAGGCATACCACCGTGTAAGCCGGGCGGAACGTGGTCGTCTATCTGGCCGTAATTATCAGTCAGGTGAAGATGAGCTACTTTTGGGGCCAAATCATCAACATATTCCTTAAAGGAATATTCACCGTCAAGATTTGCATAACCCGTATCAAGGCAGTACCAGAGTGACTCAAATCTCTCGCCGGCTTTTTTCAGCAAGTGCAATCGGCCGGTTTCGAGGCACAACTTGACATTATTCTGCTCAGCCATTTTGACTACTTCAGCGGCAAAACCACAGCCGTTGAGCTCAGGGTCATCAGGAATGCCCATGCTATGCAAATCGGTCACGATGTTTGATTTAAGCAGCTTGGCACATTCGATCTGCTCATTCCATTGCTCTAATGTCGGATTATCGTCGCGTGAGCGCATCACTACCAACATATCTTGTGTTGCAGCAGTTAACCTGGCCCAGTTACGTCTTTCGTATCTGCAATCATTCTGGCCTTTTATATTTGGCCAAAGTTCTATACCAAAGCCCAGAGACTGTAGAAACTGGCACTCCTGCTCAAAAGAAAGTGGATGTTCACGTCCCCAAAATATCATAGTAGAAACAACGTAGCTGATTCGCATTTTGCTATCTCCGTATACAGATGATAGATACTGCTTTTCGCAGAGACACTGATATTATCGAACAAAAAAAGGCCTATATTCAAAGTTTGTTGAGAAATGGTTGATTTATCCGGCAGGCAAAAGGTAGTTTAATAACTGATTTTCGGGTCTGAAGCTAAAGGCTCGGCAGTGGTGTTTCGATTCTAATTAGGATTCTCAGGATAGTATTAAGTGCAGTTTATGTTTCTTCTTATAGCAATAACGTGCTTATATATAAATAGATATGTGTTTTTAAATGAATATCAGAATAAAAATATCGGCATTAATTTTAATATTTTCAAGGAAAAATTATGGCTGCTTATTCTTGTCAGCTATCCCAAAGTCCCCATTTTGTGTATTTTTCCCACACCTACTTTTTGAATTTTAAGCATTATTTTACTAATAAATATTTCTTTTATAGGACTTTTTCTTTTGACATAAATCATAAACGGTTATAATTTATGTTTGATGTTTTTGGAGGAGTGGTGAGAAAGCTTCTTTTAATTTCATATCAAGCTTTCCACCACAGGAAAAGTGTGTTTGTTTGGAAGTACAGAGGCACCAAGGGCAAATGCCAAATGGTTGTGAACCCGCGGGCGTATTCTGCTGGTAGTGACTGTAAAAAGGAGTTTGTTTGTCTTGTGTTGTGATTATTGTGGAAATAACTTTCTGAACTCCAATTGCCTCAGCTAAGGTCTTATACGATAACCGAAACTGAACGGATTTATGACGATCCCAAGATTTGGAAGGGGAAAAAATGACCTTGGACAGCTTTGTAAGCGAGATTGCTCAGTATTATTTATTTCAATATTATCAAGTTGAAGCTGCAGGATGGGGATTACTCATAATAGCAATAACAGTGCTCATTCTGTTGCTATTGACGTTGAAACGAAAAAGAAAGGCTAAGGACGTAAATATACTTATATATCATAATAGACAGCAGGATCTGCGGCAAAAAACCTCAGAACAGTGGGAAAAGGCAAAGACGCATATTGAAAAGCTTCTTTACGAAATCACAGAACACGTACAGACCAGTGAATCTCTAAAGCTGAAGCCTGACGAGTTACCAGATAACAACGAACGACATTATTATGATATTACCAAATATAGACATACTAACAAAATGATAAGAGAAAGAGCTGCGAAAGCACGCCAGGTAAAAAAGCCGGGCACACCGTTGGATATTCAGGAACTTCAGGCCGTTGCTACGTTGGCTAAACAGTTAAGGGCACGAAGTCAGCAACGAGTAAGGAGTTAAAAACGACCGTTGCTAAAAGAATGCAATATGTGTTGTTCGTTCTTCTCTTTTTATATCGCTTCATTCCTTGAATATATATACGTGGCAATTCTCAAGACGAAAAGCTGGATTAGAGTGTGTATTGGCCGGCCTGGTTTTTAAACCTATATCATAAAGTTACAAACCTCTAAATAAACCGCATGCAACATCGGATTAGTAATCTTCACAAATTTACATACATACAAGAGCTTAGAGATTATCGACAGAGAACGAAAAGTTGACTAATAATAGTGAAAAAATCGTTTTTAATTAGAACCATCGGTCTGCGCTTTTATGGTAGACAGAAGTAAGTGTTAAAAGCTGGGCTATCGGTTAACGCCTTGAATATTGTTAAGAAACCAGAAAAACTGGAAAACCCGACCAAAAAGAAGCCCCTGCCCCAGGAGGAGGAGGTAGAGGAAAGCAGGGGCTTAGATGATAGTGTGTGATTAATATGTCTCAAGATACCTGCCCAGGTTATTCTTTGTAATTAAGTTCCATCAATGATAAGAAATATAACGCTTTTTTTGGATTTAACGTTTTTTTTATATCTAACGCTTTTTCGGCCAATCCACAAGCGAATCCATTAGCTCACTAAATGTGGTTAAACAGGCAATAAACGGCATTTTCAGTGAATTTTCAGGGCAATTTCTTAAGGAATGTTGAGAGGAATTTATCAAGATGTTAATTGGCCACAAGATGTATTTTTAAATGTAGAAAAAAATTTCTAACCGCAAAAAAAACAGTGGGCCGGGTTGGATTCGAACCAACGTAAGCTTACGCTAACGGGTTTACAG
>CAZFOQ010000242.1:0-4043 GCA_964520535.1 uncultured Pirellulales bacterium
TCTAATTCATGCTGATGATAACAATATCTTTTATCAAAACCTTTCGTCCATACTATATTTGAAAATCCATATTCTTTTAACGCTTTTGTTGCCGCTCTTTTGAATCGTCCGACCGAATACCCGCATCTTTTACCGATACTTTCGACAACGATATGGACATGGTTACTGCATACTGTTATTGCATAAACTTTTTGACCGATTTCTTCCGCCTCTTGAAGGATTGAATTTTTGACTGTTGTGCGAAGATGTTTGGGAATCTTGACTATATTCTGTCTGAGTAATATTTTGTTGTATTTTTCCAACTCTACATTTGCCTCAAGGACGGCCCCGTTTTTAACATAGCCTCTTTTATCTCCCTGCAGCCATGTCCCGTAAGTCGTCCACGTCGCCATGAATCCTATCATTCTCGCCATAACAATTAACTTTACTTTTTACACCCTTGCACCGCAAGGGGTTTTTATTATTTACACGTCACCGCAACATTTTTTTTAGCCCCCTGCACCGCAGGGGGTTAATATTAAACCGCAGGGGGTTCTTATTCCCCTAAAACCTATCCCCTAACTCCTAAAAATAGTCAACATTTTCCCATCCACAAAGGCGCCTTAAAATATTACAAAGAAACCAACCTCGACAAACACATCAATCCTAAATTGTTAGCACCTTAATGAACCCGTCCTGAGCCCGGGCCGAAGGATTAAGGGGTTTTCGGCAATCTCATAAATGTCATTCCGCACTTGCCTGCCCCAGCATGCCTCTGGCCGGGGATGCGGAATCCAGACGAGATATGATTCACGAGCGACGAGATACGAGCAGAAAATATCTCATGGGTTGAATCAACAAATCCTCTTAAATTCATTTGCTTTTTACATTCTTTTGTGCTATTTTACCCAGCGAGATAGAATGGGAAAATATTGTGAAAAAGTAGATGGCCGTGTCTGTTTTCCTTAATAAGTACCAAGAGGTGACAAGAATATGGCATTAACAACATACGAAGAGATTATTAATAATTTTTCAACACCAACTCTTGTCTTGGCAGGACCAGCTACTGATAAAATCCACTTTTTGGAGACTTACAAATGGTGTTTGGCCGGTTGTGTGATAGGCGCCGGGATTGTATGGGTGTTTGGGCCGATGCTGATTGTTTTTGGAATGTTTGCGATTGGAACACTAAGTGTTGTGCTGCATGAGGCAGCAAGAATAAAAAAGGAAGCTTGAGTGTGACGAAATAATCACCGCCCATGACGGCTGGCGAAGAAAGAAAACAGAAGAAATTATAATAGAAAAGAATCCTACGAAAGTTGAGTGTTTATGAGGTATGCAGGACTTACCGATGAGCCGAAAAGAAGGAAACGGGAACATGGAAACCCGAGCGACTTCAGAGTTATGCAGCAATTCACTTCCGAGACGTCTGCCCGGCAATGGGAAAGGAGAATGCTGGGCCAGGGATGTGAGCAAGATACCATCGGCCAAGGCTGGAAATACGGCTATACCTTTTCCATCCGACGTTAGTTCGAAAAGATTGTCGCCCATTCGACTTACACTCAGGGCAGGCTAATTCTCGCAATGACCAATACAATTCACTGATTCACTAATAGACTAATTCTCTAATAAGCTCGTCGTTTGTTTACGGCATTTTTTTGTTCCAGTTTTGTGCCAACAGGGAGAAGTCGATGAAATCGACGATGTGGTCGCCGTTGATATCTGTTGCCAGCGGCGTGATGGCAATCCATTGCCACTGCTCGGCGAAAAGACTGATGTCCTGAAAGTTCACAATCATGTCACTGTTGAGATCTCCGGTGACAGACGGATAATATTTCAGTGCCGCTTCGATATTAAGCAGTCCCCAGCCGTATTCCGGGTCCCATCCCGGCGGGCCGATATCTTCGGCGGTATTTTCAATCGCCTCTCTTATCATTGCCGGCTCTATCACGCTGTTGGAGATAAGCAGAGCGGCCGCTCCGCTGACATGGGGGGCGGAAGTGGAAGTGCCCTGTGCGAAAAAATAGCCGAAGAGGCCCGGATCGTCATCGAAGGTCTGCTGGAGGATACCGTCCGGATTGCCGTCTCCGTTTTGATCCACGTGCAGGTCACCGCCTGGCGCTACAATATCGATGTAGCTGCCGGTATTGGAATAGTACGCTCGGCTCCGGTCATAACGCGTTGCTCCTACAGCGATGCAATAGTCGTCATAAGCCGCCGGGTATGATGTGGGGTTGCCTTCTTCGAAATCATTACCGGCGGCGCATACGACTGTCACGCCGTTAGAGTAAGCATATTCGACGGCAATTCTCATCGTGATTGTGTCGGCATCAGTGCCTATACTCATATTCATAACCTTTGCCCCGTTGTTTATCGCATAGTATATGCCCTGTGCAATGTCAAAAGTTGTTCCGGAGCCATCAGACCCCAAAACCTTGACGGGCATAATGGAGCAGTCAAATGCCACACCTGCGACACCAAAACCGTTGTTTGTTGCCTGAGCGATTGTGCCGGTGACATGTGTTCCGTGGCCGTTATCATCGTTGGGATGAGCATCGTCATTTACAAAATCGTAACCTGGAACAAAGTGTGTCTGGGCCAGATCGGGCGCCTGTTTGTAGATTCCGAAATTTTCGTATGCTACGCCGCTGTCCAGGACGGCGATAATGACATTAGGATCACCGGTCTGGATATCCCATGCCGATTCGATATTAACGCCGCCAAACTTATCGTTATTAAGATTCCATTGTAAGGGATATAAACTATCGTTCGGGACCAGGAATTGTCCGACGTAGTAATTCAATTCGGCATATTCTACCTGCTCGTGGCTTGAATACACAGAGACCATCTGTTCTGCTTTTTCGGATTCGGGGGTGTTCAATAATTGCAGATCCGCGAAGGTACATTTATCCGCCACGGAGCAATTGTGCCGCCCGATGATTTCACTTATGATCTCTTCGGGTGTTCCCGATTTGAATTTGATAATGATTTCATTTGGGGCATAGCTGCCGCCGGTGAAAGTTAGGTTGGGCCGGCTGGTGGATTGGTTCTGTGCATATGATGCGACAGGAGCAAGCAGCAAAAGCAGCGCAATAACGGATATTGTGCCGGATGGTAATATGCAACGCTGAACCATTTTTCTGCCCTTTAATAAACCTTAATTTATGCCCTTGCCGTTTCTATATGATTTCTGCCTGTTATCTCAAAAACTCTGCTATCTGTTAATACTGTCATGTTAAACAAAGGGTTCGTAAAATACGGATTGTAATCTCCGGCATAGGAACAACCGGCATATTCGCTTGATTTTTGGTTTGCGGCAGTGCATACTGTGCTGTTGCAGAAAATATATGCTGTGGTTTTAACGTAAGACTAAATTATTGGCAAACGCAGATGAAGGCATTTTCGACAGCAGATTTAGCCGGAATAATCAAAGCTGATGTTGTTGGCTCGGTACCGGCAGGGCGCGTTTGTACCGGCGTAAGTACCGACTCGCGAACCGTTAAAACCGGAGATTGTTTTTTTGCCATTACCGGCGAAAACTTCGATGGCCACGATTATGTCGGTGACGCCTTTGCAAAAGGTGCCGCCTGTGCCGTGGTCGACAGGGACATCGATATAAAAGATTTTGCCGGTAAGTGCGTGCTTAAGGTTCGTGACACGGTCGAAGCCCTTGGCGAGTTCGCCGGCCAATATCGCAGGGACGGCGGCTTCAAGGTAGTTGTGATCACAGGCTCAGTGGGGAAAACAACCACAAAGCAAATCGCTTCCCATATTTTAAGTCAGTACTTCCGTGTCCATCGCTCGCCGAAGAGTTTTAATAATCAAATCGGCGTGCCCCTGACCCTGCTCGGTGCGGAGCGGGATGTTGAGATTGTTGTCGCGGAACTCGGCAGTAATCATCCCGGCGAAATAGCGAACCTGACTCGAATCGCCGGGCCGGATGTCGCGGTCGTCACGAATATTTATCCGGCCCATCTGGAAGGATTTGGTGACCTGGGGACAATTGTCCGGGAGAAATTATCCATTGCCGAAGGGCTTGGGCCCGACGGCATTTTAATCATCAA
>CAZFOQ010000243.1:0-4016 GCA_964520535.1 uncultured Pirellulales bacterium
ATGCAAGGGCCTGGAACTGTAATTATTGAAGGTATGGTACACAAGGCGGGAACCGGTTGGGGAAGAGCGTGCCGTCTCTTTGGTTGTGGTACAGCTTATACCTTCATTTTTAGAAGAAACATCGTTAAGGGAAATGCAACTACAGCGGTGGATGCAATTTCGTATGAGGATGATACTGTTGATGCTAAAGTGTATAATAACATATTCTATAATCACAAAGAAAATGATCAAATAATTGCGTCCACTGTCGAGATGTCTGCCAACAGCTTTTTTTCTAACAATACAGTTGTTGATATTACTGGAGGTGGTATAGGATGCGATTCAAATACACAGGATGCCATACTTGCGGAGAACAATCTTTGCCATTTGTGTTCAGGTGACGATTTTAGCAATGTCGGTGCTTCAGAGGGCAATAACAATTCCTCATACGATGCCACGGCTGACGATTTCGGGACGGCTGCCAACAATAGAGTAGAAAAAACCGCAGACCCGTTTACCGCTTATGGCGATGATGATTTCACGCTGGCGGAAGGTTCTGACCCGATAGGAAACGGTAAAGACCTGTCTGCACTGTTCACGGATGATTTCTTCGGCAATACGAGGTCGGCCTGGGATATAGGGGCATGTGAATATCAGGCGGCTGCTGGAGGCATAGAGGTCATAGTTGATACAAAAGACGGAGCGGCAGACCTGGAGGAAATAGATGGGGTGGGCGTAGCGGATATAGAAGCGATTGATGGCAAGCCGTAACCAGCGGGTAACGGTGAGGAAAGAGAAAGTTAAGATTATTGCAGAGGTAAAATGAAAAAAGCGGACAAAATTGAACGGTTTCGAGAACATATAGCGAAGATATATCGCAAATGCCCGACCGGATGCGGGGGAAGTTTTGGTGAGCTTCTTTGTTTTGAGTTTCACGATCAACCAGTTAATCCAAGGATGCAATGTAAAACTTTTAGCGATGGATTTGAGACCGGCCTGACATTTAAAGAACTCGCCCAGAAATGGGGCATTAGTGTAAGTTTTCTGGGTGAGCTTATAGCAGACCATTGCAAAAAACTGGAGGAATGATAGGAATTTATTTGCCCTGTGCATTTAGTTCGGCGCAACGTTCACAAAGGCGCAAACCACCCGTACCAGAAACTCTATTATAAGATTCAATATTGTTACCTTCGGTACATTTATCATTGTTATGATATACTTCTGTGCCGGGTTTTTTAGAATGAAATGGAGAAACTTTCATAATTCAAACTCCTTATGATGAGATTTTAATGCCCCATTAATCCAGCTTAATCTGATTTGGTTCCTTTACTACAATCTGTGGACTTCCTCTATATTCTGCAATCTTGCCAGTAACCAGTACCCTTTTACCATCAAAATAGATTTCAGGCGGCTCATCAAATTTAGACCTGTCAGAACCCCATATTACAATAGTAAAAATCTGCTTCGGATAAGGTTTGTCGAGATTCAGGAATGTAGGGCGGCCACGACTGCCAGCGGCATATCTTGTACTGACTACAAGACCCTGGACGGTTTTTGTTTCGCCGATATAGTTCTTGGCCTTGTCTGATGAGATTGTGTCAGCATCAGTGGCGGTGGTGCACGATAGAACGAAGGAAAGAAATAAGGCGAGAAAAAGATTTGAGAGTTTCATATTAGGCTCCTAAAATAAACAAGGTGGGATTATTTCGCCCAATCCGGTGGGGCAGATTGCTTAACGTAAATACGATCAGCTCTCTTTAGTGAATCGCCACCGAAATATCTATCAAATGGCCGCTCCCATTCGGTTTCATCGCCCCATAGAATTGATATATAACCAGTAAGGGAATCGTACTTATATTCACCCGATTCCGCATGAGATATATGGTCTTTTCGTTCATCTGTATATTGATTATAATATACAATGCCGTCCTGCAAAAAGGAGTAGATTAAGGCCCTATCATGGCCGCTGCTAATTTGCCACTCCGTAAGCCACCAGCCCCAAAGCTGTTCAACAACCGGTCGCTGCTCCGGGCCAGCAGGATTCGAGCCGCCTCCGCAAGCAAGCAGGAATGAGAAAGACAGAAGTATAAGGTATCGCATTAGTCTCTTATTTTTTTCCATTGATAATAAAGCGTGCGGCCACCGTCGTACGGATTGTTAGACTGCACGCGTCTCGAGGTTTCAACCGTTCCAGTCCATCTATCGAATCGGTATGGGACATTATTGGAACCCCAGTTTCCAACTTCATATCGAGGAAACAAGAGATAAGCAAGGGCAAGAAATAAAATGATAATTGATATGGTCTTTGGAATTTTCATGAATGCCTCGTTGCCTAATTTTATAACCAATCTAACAAAGTAAACAATGACACCTTAACGGCATAAGCGTTGCGCTGAATCTGGCATCTGGCGGGGGGCCCTTATTTGTCAGAAGGCTCCCCGCCGCCTTGTATTAATTTGAACCGGCGACGGGGTTCATTGGTCCCGAAATTTATGTTTCTCTGCCAGGGGACACATAACAACCTGCGATTCTAATAAAGCCTCTTTAACTGCCTCTTTTATATCCTGCTTGGTTAAAGGCGATTCAATTTTCGCTTCTTGCTCATTTTCAGTCAATAACCATTCAACATCCACATCAAGGGCTTTTGCTATTTTGTTAATAAATTCAATGCTTGGTTTTGTACCACCTTCCCATTTTTGAATATATTGATACCGCACTCCAATTCTATCCGCAAGTTGTTTTTGCGTCAAATCAAGTTCTCTACGTTTTCTTCTAATATTCACAGAAGTTATAAATCTCGATTTTGTATTCAAAATTCTTATACCTATAGAAAAAGGTAAAAAACCCCTTGCGCATACAACGAAATGATTGTATAATACCTATAGAAAGAGTTTAAATTAAATTTTTTAGGAACTTGGAAATGGTCTATAAAGACAATAATAAAAAGGCTCAATACGGCGAAAGCCTTGTTTATCAAAGACTGGCTGAGGCTGGAATAAATGCAACCTGGATAGCGCTTAGCAATAAACGAGGCGTCTCTGATTTTATCACCGATGATGGAAAAATGATTGATGTAAAATTTTCTCGAAGAAGAAGCAAAAAAAATAGCCCGCCTTATTGGACATTCAACCTTCATCATCACGGTACGAAACAGAACAATATTGATTTCTTTGTCTGTATAATTTCCGATCCTATCTATCCCTCGATTTTAGTCATACCCTCAAAGCTTTTGCAAAGCAAAGTTTTCCATATTTCCGAACGGCAATTAATCCGAGGCAAGTATGATTACTTTGTTGAAAATTGGAATCTCATCAAAGAGGACAATGGCGATTATAAAGATTTCAAAAAGCACATAAAAAATAAAAGGAGAATGGAAGGCAAATTAGAGAAAAAATTATCAAAACAAAAAACAGATGAACGATATATCCTTGAAGGAAAAAACCCTTCAAAAAGAAGAACTTTAAATCGTCATCTTGGCCAGAAAGGCCGCCCACCCATTTCAGAAAAAACAAGAACCAAAATGTCTGAAGCCAGAAAAAAACATTGGGATGCTATTCCGGTTTCTGAAAGAAGCTTTTCCGAAGAACATAAAAGAAAACTATCTGAAGCTCATAAATTGCGGTTTCAAAAAATAAAAGCTAACACATAATTCTAATATACTCAGATTCCATTTTAACACAGTTTAACACAGAGAGGATTCAATGGCTGAGAAAATCAAGATAGTCCGCTGTGGCAACCAATTCACCTTCTGGACGCAAAATCCCGAAACGACTGAAAAGCTATACGATTTTTTCAAGCTGCTCCTCGATGTTGAATTCGAGACTGTCCGAAACGATGAAGGTTATGCCATTAAGACCGAATCCGACAAGCTTTCCCTTTGCTTGGATACCAAATCACCGACAGTAAGAATTTCCAATGCTCCAACAGAAGTATTACATCGCATAACCCGCAGGCCGTGGTACAAACGCCTGTGGGTTTTCTGTGTTAAAAGCTAATACTCCTTATTCTAATTGATTTATCGGCTGCTTGCAAGAAAA
>CAZFOQ010000244.1:0-3987 GCA_964520535.1 uncultured Pirellulales bacterium
GGGCCGGGCAGCATAATTGGCAAATTATGTGTCCGCCATCTGTTCAGCACCTCAATATCGTACCTAATTTCTTTGCAAAAAAGAATAATTGCATGTAGATTAAGTGTAAATTTTGCGGTTTTTCAGAATGTAATACCAATATAAACCAGGAATTGATTAACAACCTTGTATATTTTAACAGAAGATATTTAATTATAAGTCTTTATTATACTAAGGTTCTTACAAAAAGGCAAAAGTTGAGTTTATATAGTTTAATCTGGCGGCGTAGCCAAGAGGCCTAAGGCGACGGTTTGCAAAACCGTTATTCGCCGGTTCGAATCCGGCCGCCGCCTGTCATTTTTCCGGTCTAAAACCGGGAAGCATTAGCTTTTTTGTTGCCTAATAAACATATAGGAAAAGGATTTTGGGTAATTTAAGGATGGAAAAAGCTAACGAGCAAAGGGCAGAGCAAAGATTGAGTTATCGTTGGCCTGTTCATTTCACTCAGGACGATAAGGAAAGGGCTTTCCCAGGTCAGATAGTTGATGTTTCCAGTCGGGGGATAGCTTTTCTTTGCCATGCTGATAAAAACTGTCCATATCCTGGCCAATTGCTGAGAACCAACTTTGGCATACCGCACTTTGACCAGAGCAACTCCTTCGATACAGTACTTTTCAATCGTATTGGACGCGTCTATCGATCGGATGAGCTAAGTAGTCAAATACGCCGGGTTGTGATCCAGTTTACAGAGCCGCTTTTTTTCAAACCCGGCGAACAGGGCATAAGCGAATCTGATGCTCAGAAAAGGCTTGAAGACAAGGCCCTTTCAATCATTAAAGCCGAAGAAAAAGCTAAAGTTTACGATGAAGCATTGACCAGAGCCGAAGAAAGAATAAGGTCCTATGCCGAGGCGAAAGCCAAATCAGAAGAGAAGCTAAAGGCTGAAATAGAAGAAAGATACAGAACTGAAGCAGACTTAAAACTTGAAGTTCAGAAGAAGCTCAGCGCTTATGCTGAGGCGACAACCAAAGCTAAGGAAAGAGCAAAGACCGAAGCCCAGGCAAGAGCAAAAGCCGAAGAGAAAGCGAAAAGTGAGGCTAAATTGAGAGCAAAAGCTGAAAAGAAGGCTAAAGCAGAAGAAGAAAAAAGGACAAAGATAAAAGACGAATCGCAAAAAAAGACCAAATTTTATGCTGAGGAAATCACAAAAATCAAAGAGGAAAAAGCTCAGGCAATAGCCCAGATTAAGGCTGAGGCAGCAAATACAATAGCCAAAATTGAGGAAGAAGCAAAAGTAAAGGGAAACTCCATAATCAAGAGTAAAGACAAACAGCCAATCAAAGAAGTAGTACTGAAAAAAGTCGATAAATTTGTTACAGATCGTAATAAAATCTTTTAATATACAACATTATATGTGGAACAACTCTTTGCTTAGGCAAGTGGATTATGTTTTACTAACAGATCCCGCATGAGAGCGCAATTTAAACACACCATTCTGGAAATTATTGAAACCGATATTACTGAAATGGAAACCGATGCCATTGTCAACGCTGCCAATGCGCAATTAATTTTAGGCGGCGGTGTAGCAGGAGCCATCAGAAGAAAAGGTGGTCCCAAAATTCAGGAGCAGTGTAACAAAATAGGCGGGACATTTGTGGGTGGTGCCATCATAACAAATGCAGGCAACTTGAAGACAAAATATGTGATTCACGCAGTCGGGCCTCGTATGGGCGAAGGAAACGAAGATGAAAAGCTGAAAAACACCACGCTAAACTCACTAAAAATTGCCGATGAAAACAATATAAAAAGCATTTCCTTCCCGGCAATCAGTACGGGCATCTTCGGCTATCCTATCGACAGGTGTGCCGGAATAATGCTAAAGACAACCATTGATTATATTGATGGCCCAACTGGTTTGGACAAGGTTGTTTTTTGCCTTTTTGGGCATGATAGCTATAAAATCTTTGCACAGCAGCTCGAGCAGGAAATCCAGAACAATAGCAGTGAGACTACCTAACTTCACAAAAGCACTCAAAATTCGTACCATCGATGCCCACAGAGTCTTTATAAAAGAATAGGCGCCTCATCCGGTTCAGTTATAGATAGAGATATGCTCATAGGAAAAAAGATTTGTTCACCACAATAATAGCTGATAAAATCAAAATAAGATAAAATTTAATACAATTGAATTTATCATATAAATCGAGTATTCTGATAATAGAAGAGCTAAAGGGCCAGAAAAAGCAAAGAACCTTTTAAGAAGGTAGCACAATGGAGACAAGATTCAATGTTTTTGAAATTCTCCAAATAGCCGAGAAGATCGAACATAACGGCGCCAAGTTTTATCTTAATGCAGCGGAATTATTTGACGACCTGGAATTCCGAAATATATGCTACAAACTGGCTAATTGGAAAGCCAGACATGAAAAAATTCTTGCGCAGAGGAGAAAAAGATTCTCAGAAAAAACCGGCGAATTTGGAACCTTCGACCCTAACAATTATGTATTATCCAATCCTCATGTTATGGCAGGTCTTGCAGTTTTCGCAACGAAACCAGGCTCACTCAAAGGCCCGCCTGGAAGGGAAAACATAAAAGAAATATTCAAAGATGCAATTAGTAGGGCAAAGGAAGCCATTGTATTCTACAATGGTCTTAAAGGCTTCGCTCGGGACCCGGCCAGTAATGATACAATTGATATGATTATCAAGGAAGAAAACCGCCACATCCGCCTGCTTTCCGAACAACTGGAGCAGGAATAGTCACTCAAACATCCGCGTCTTTAATGCCTTGAACGCAGAAATCCTACATATAGTCAGTGGTTTTATCCGGTTATATCAACGGCAGCGTATCAACTGGTCGCTGTTGAAATGAATGTGCGGTAGATTTGTTCTTAAGTCTTCGACGAAACGCAGACCGTCATTCCAGTATCCTGCAGTGGGCTTTAAATCCGGGCTGAAACCGGTAAAATAACGATTGATACAGCCAATCAGAAGTTCCCGGAGATATTTACTAACCATCGACGCCAGTGACACCGGCAAATATCGCTCATCAGCACCAACTACAAAATGCACACGCATAGCTCTGTCACCAGTCTGCAATTCGTAGCTGCTAACCGCAGGGCTTTCAACTATAATCCTCAAATTCATATGCGGAAACATCCTTTGGAGGTTCTTACGATAATGCATCCGCCCTCCCTGCCTGTCTATTATGATATGCAGATTCTCACCGGCAAAATTATCGAGAGCCATTTGTATAAGTTGCGAAGTAGCGGTAAAAAGCACACTGGCTTTGTTTTTCACTGATCCAACTAATCTATTGTAATATGCTACATCCAGGCAACAACTTTTTAACTGCAGCAACTCGATCCCATTTGAGACCAGATCATCGGCCAGCACTGTCGAAGCAATTGCCGTATCAGCAAGATTAGCCGAAAGGCAGCGAGTTTCGGCATCCCTGTACCATGGATAATTAATTAACCGCTCAAGGCAGCTCGGACATAACAGTTCCATGAGTTCGGCAAGCGTGGTCGGCTCTTTACCGAGACATTTCATAACTGTCATGACTGTTCGTTCCAGGTGCTTGATGCCAACTGACTTATTGTACACCTTTTTACTGTCGGCAATAAGTAATCGGCCTCCCAGCCGTTTTCTTCGTTTACTGACACTTCTGACCAAAATCTGCCACAGATCAGATGTCAAATGATTACACGGAAGCGACAAAGTGCTGGACGATACCACTAAAGGCCCCAGAATCGGCCCAAAACCGGCTTCATCAATTCCCACTAAAACTGCCATCCCTGCAACTCCTGTCATCCATAAAAAAGCTTTTAAACGCACACCAATACTGGTTTGTAGGTATGCAGTATTCGAATCAGAATTATAACTTACACTGTTGATAAATCAATATGTGGTATTGACATTCAAGTCAATTTCGTGACTTTTTAAGATCGCCGAAGAACTTGTCCCATCCATAGTTGGAGGCTGAAAAAAGCGATGGCTACTCCAGCC
>CAZFOQ010000245.1:0-3947 GCA_964520535.1 uncultured Pirellulales bacterium
AAAAAGCGGGGTGATTGTCAATAATTAAAACTAATACAATACGGAAGTAAAAGCGAGAAATCCCGAAAAAGTCGCTGCTGGTTGAACTGTTTACTTCATTAGCTCATCACTAAAGTATAAAAAATGTTACTCTGCATTCAGGCTTTTTAATATCTTTTTGGCCAGAGGTTTCTTTATTTCAACATGCCTGGGTACGGCTTCAATAACTCCTGTTTTTGGATTTATCCAGAGCGAATGTGACGAGCCTTCTCTTTTCAAAAAACAACCGGCAATCCTGAGCTTTTTTTCTAATTGTCTTCTTTTCATTAGATCGCAATTGTTTCCTGAATTGCATCATCAGGTAAGCCGCGTCGAATATCTTCCAGTCGATCTTCCAATATAAGAATTATCGCCTTTTTGAGGTTTTCTTTTGCTTGTTCAATTGTTTGGCCCTGGCCGTTTGCTCCTGGAATCTCCGGACATACTGCCCAATAGCCTCCTTCCGGAGCACTTTCGATTACTGCCGTAAACTCACCTTTCATAGTATGTCCTTTCTGTTCGGCGAATGCCCAAGCATATTAAGGCTTCCTGATATCATGCGCTTACTGCTCTTGCTTTGCTCTAATAAGATTATCAAAAAACGGCTTGATTGTCAATATTATTCTTTACAGCGCAAGGTTGATTTATTATTATAATTATATGATAGAGAAGATTTTATCAAAATGTACACTCAATGACTGGTCAAAGATAAAGGACGACTTGCAATACTGGCTGAGCAAAACTCCAAAGCAACGGATAGAGGCTGTGGAAATTTTAAGAAGGCAGTATTATGGAGATTCAGCAGGACTTCAGAGAACTGTTAGAGTTGTTAAACGCTCATGAAGTCGAATTTGTTATTGTTGGTGCGTATTTTTACTTTTTGATTTATGTTTTTGCTTTTTGCATTTTGATTTTTACTTTGGTTTGAGCCACTGGTCAAGCCAGTTGATGACGGTTTGGTGCCAGAGGATGGAATTAGCCGGCTTTTGTACCCAGTGATTTTCATCCGGGAAATAAAGCAGTTTACTGGGGATCCCACGCCGTTGCAGGGCATTAAATGTGCCCAGGCCCTGGGTATCGGCGACCCGAAAATCCAGGGCTCCATGAATCACCAGCATTGGTGTCTTCCAGTTTTTGACAAAATTAACGGGATTGTGCTTTTCATAACCTTGCGAATTGTCCCAGGGCGTGCCGAGATGGTTCCATTCGGGGAACCAAAGCTCTTCGGTATCGAAATATGCCATTCGCTCGTCGAGATTCCCATCATGATTGACAAGGCAGCGGAAGCGGTCGGGCCAGTTGCCTTCAATCCAGTTAATCATATAACCGCCGAACGAAGCTCCTAACGCCCCGACTCTTTCGCCGTCCATCCAGGGATAACGCTCAAGGGCGGCAGCAAGACCTTTTTGTAAATCTTCCAGCGGTTTGCCGCCCCAGTCGCCGCGGATGGAATCGCAGAATGCCTGGCCATATCCGGTTGAGCCGTGGAAGTCAACCATGACAGCGGCATAACCGGCGCCGGCGTAGGCCTGGGGATTCCAGCGGTAGTGAAACATATTGCCGAACGAGCCCTGCGGGCCGCCGTGTATCAGAAAAGCAACCGGGTATTTTCTGCCGGGATCAAAATCTATCGGCTTGACGATATAGCAATAAACTGTTTCATCATTCCAGCCTGCAAAGGTGAACTGCTCGTACTGGCCCATACGAGCGGCAGCGATTTTGTCTTTATTGATATTGGTGATTTGTCGCAAATCGCTGCCGTCAGATTTGACTGAATATATTTCTTCAGGCGATTGTAAATTATTTATAGTGAAGATAATTCTCCCGTCTGCCACACCCAGGGAGCTTATGGAGCCGTCTTTGACGATGGTTTTTGCCTGTCCTGTCTGTACATCAATGGCAAAGAGAGAGCGTTGGCCCAAATTTGCCGCTGTTGCATAAAGCGTTTTACTATCAGCGGAAAAACAAAGCGAAGAAGGGCTGCGGTCCCAGTTTTCGGTTAAAACTTTTGCCTGTCCCCCGGGCCAGGGACGCAGGATGATTCGAAATCGGTCGGATTCGTATCCGGCTCTGGCCATCGCCAGGTAAGCCAATGTTTTGCCGTCAGGAGAAAAAACCGGATTGGTGTCCCATGCCTTGTTGTTTTCGGTCAGGCATTGGGGTGGTTGGGAACCATCGACAGGGGCGATGTAAAGATCGAAGTCGGTTGACCATGGTTCTTGGCGCCCGACATCGCGGGCGGAAAAGATAACAGCCTTGCCGTCGGGAGTGAATGTGATTTCCTCTGGTCCGCCGAAAGGCCTGGAGGGGGTATCAACATCCATACCCTGCATAAGATCAATAGCCTTGTCGCCGGCAGAGGGCATCACAAACAAATGCGAACGTCGGCCGTCTTTCCATGTATCCCAGTGCCGAACGAATATCTTTTCATAAATTCGACCGCCGGCTTTTCTTTGCTCAATATCATCAATTCTGTCTTTCGTCTCGGCAGGATTGTTGCAATCCGGGAACACTTCCATTGTGAACGCAATGTACTTTCCATCGCGGCTGACGATGAGATTTCCAACATCAAGCGGCTCTTCCGTAATCTGTTGGGCTTCGCCGCCATCGATCTGAATACACCAAACCTGTGACGAACCCGAACGAGCGGAGATGAAATACACTGATTTGCTCTCAGGTACCCAGCAGGGATTAGAATCTGCATCCGGATGTGTAGTCAAACGCCGAAGACCGGCTCCATCGGTTGCTATTAGCCAAAGGTCGGTTCTCCCCTTATTTGCTTCGAGGTCTGTTTCTCTTAATACGAAAACAATCCACCGGCCGTCCGGCGAAACTTTTAGGTCGGAGAGTCGATCCATTGCCAGCATATCATGAACGGAAAACGGATGGCTCTGTCCGGGATTCTCAGAAGCGAAGGCCCCGGGGGCTAAAAGAAAAAAAAGTGATATAATGAATAAACTCTTATACATAAATTCTCTCCTTAACCATTTAAGATGTCCTGATTTAATTTGCCATATTGTAATGGCAATTCTTTGTTCTGACAATTCGAAGGTTGAGAAAAAGATTTCTTCGATTATCATAGTAGTTGCTTTTGACAGAAATAAAATTTTACGATTATGTGTTCCAATTGTGAGGTTTATTAGTTATGCATCGGTTTTTTGTTGCTGCTGATAGTTTACATGAGAAAAAGGTCATTTTCACTGGCCCTGAGGTTCATCAAATACGTGATGTTTTGCGAATGAAAGCCGGTGACCACATTATTGTCCTGGATAATACCGGTTATGAATACACAGTATCGCTTACTAAGGTCGTTCGGCAGGAGGTTGTGGGTGAAGTGATACATAAGCAGCAATCCGAGGGAGAACCAAAAACACGGATTACCCTCTATCAAAGTCTTTTAGCTCGTGAGAAGTTTGAATGGGTGTTGCAAAAATGTACCGAAGTCGGTGTGTCATGTTTTGTGCCTGTCGTGACGCAGCGTAGTATTGTTCGACGGCCGGATACCATCACACTACGGAAAATGTCACGCTGGCGAAGTATCGTCACCGAAGCCGCTGAGCAATCGGCCAGAGGCAGAATCCCTACGCTTGAAAATCCTGTTGACTTCTCAGATGCCTTATCCGGACTTGATGGTTTTGATCGCTGCCTTATTGGTTCTGCACAGGCAGATGTACCAGAATTACGAGAAATCCTGCGAGCAAGTGATACTGCACCGATTGAGGTAGCCGTATTTATTGGGCCGGAGGGAGGTTTTACAGAGAAAGAAATTGCTATAGCTAACAGCAAAGGGGCGATGGTGTTTAGCCTTGGAAAACGAATTTTACGAACGGAAACCGCCGCCATTGTTGCCTCGGCACTAATCCTCCACGAACTGGACCAATAACCAATTCCAAACAGAATAGTGTGGAAACAGCATGTAGCTCTGAGCT
>CAZFOQ010000246.1:0-3943 GCA_964520535.1 uncultured Pirellulales bacterium
TTTCGTAATTTCTGGAAAAAGTCAGCAGTTGACCAGCAACTTCTCGACGAAACACTCCTGTTGATCCGTCCTCTCGCGATACCACTATTTCCGGCCGGTCCAATGCAGATACGGCACCTCGGTCATGGAGAATTACTACTGGTTCGCCACCTACATCGTCGTTAATAACCCGCTTCTTCCAGGTGACAAAGTATGGATAAGCTTTGCTGATGTTGTTTATGCTCACTGCAACCAGCTTCTCCATAGGCCTGAGCCTGCCGTTTACCTTGCCTCGGTACCTAAGGGGTTCGAATCCCCCCGCCTTCAATAAAGTCTCTGATAGGATTTAGAAACCATTGGTCATATCTCTAATTTTTGCCTCCTTGCCTTGTCTCCAAAATGACTCCATCAGCTAATACTTTTGGTGTCAAGAACTAAAAATGCACCCCATTTTTTGGCAAAAATTGAACTTTTTAAGAAAATTTTGAATAAAATAGTATGTTCAATACGATGACCGCCTTTTCAGCCAATATGTTCAAAAATCCTGGTTTTGACACGCTAATTATGAGGGAGAATGAAGGCCTTATTGGCGTGGCACAAACTAAAGAGATTTGAAGCTGCGCAACACCCGTTTTCTAATGTCATGTTCTATTTATGCCATGGTGCCTGTTTGCCAGGCTGGCTTGGATATAGATTGAAACAGGAATTGACCGGCGAAACAAAAACCTACAAGCCTCAAGAAACTCCTTTTGGTACGCAATTGGGCAGTGGGAAACGCATGTTCAAAACGTTCATCACTTTTCACAGTCGCAAGGTCATTAAAAAACTCAGATGAAGTGGTTAGACAACAGCCGTGAGGTCATCTAAAATCAATATTAGAGAAAAAGTGTTTTGGGCAAGGTCAGCAACATACATTACGATGTAGCCGATCATACCTGCGGCGACTGGCTTACGGTGGTAACGCCATATCAACAGTCTTATACTTATTCCACGCTACCCATATTAATGAGGCCATGGAATTATCGCGAGCCAATCAACTTTCTATTTCCCAGGATTTTTTAATGCAATCTTTACAAGAATTGAGCTAACGACGGTTATGAATAGCTTAATTTTCATCGAACCCGATACTTCTTAGCATTTCTTTTTTGGGGATTTTTATATCATTACTGCTCAACGGGGCGGGGATAGTCTCTATGAGAATCCTGGCTTTCTGCGCGCTCTTTTTGTCCCTGGCAGCCTGTCTCGGCGTTTTATTGCCAAGAGCAGGATTGGGCTTATCCAGCCAATCCATATAATATTGCTTCATTCGATCCTGCATCGCAGCCCTGACTTCCTCGGGCAAAGTTTCTTCGACAATATCTTTATTCTTTTCAGGAACTTCTTTTAACATCTCTTCAACATCTTTACTCTCATGCTCAAGATAACGGATTCCATCAATGGCTTCGAGCATGTCAATCAAGCGATCCAATCTTTTTTCGGAATTAGTCTCGGCTTTAATTTTGTTGTCCTGGAAGAATATCCTTGCAAGCAAGGTTGTCTCCATAACCGGATTATCGGGATTATCTTTGAACCATATATACACATTACAATCTTCGTCATAGTCAATGTCCTCTCTCTGCATAAGTACCTTACGGACTTTTTTCGGATTGTCACACCCAAAATGGGCTGTAATAAACTCCAACGGTTCACCATCCGTGTTAGCCAATTTAGGCAGCATTGAACCACTTTCAGATATATCGTCATATAAAGCCCAAAGCCTTCCAAATATATATGCATTTCCCCGGAGCCATTGAGTTGTAGGCTCTGCCGGCAATTTTAGTTCCAGCAGTTCATCCACCACTTCCGTTGAATTTAATCCATTGAACATCGGCCCTGCAATGTCAACAAAATGAAAATTTCCAATCGGATAAACCCAGAAAGGCGCTATCCACCCCTGCCTTGCCGTCTCGGACAGGCCTTGATCGTGAACGGTTATTGTTTTGGACAATAGCAGGTCTTTGAGGACAATATAGCCTGTCTCTGCATTAGTTTCTGTTATTTGATACAAACTCGGGTATGAATTATTGAGCGACTCAAGTGAAATTCTCAGCGATTCGGGAAGACCTTCTGCTAACAGTTTTTCGGCATAGGTGGGCTTGTTTTTTGCCGTCCGGTATGTAAGTGCCGCCCAGGTAACATAAGTAGGCAACGCCATCATTTTGTCATATTCATCAATATAATATTCCCAGTCCGCATCGCCAAAGAACTTTTTAACAGCCCGGGTTTTACGCAGGTAATCCGAATCGTGCCAGAAGTTAATAAACTGATTTGTCAGTGCTTTCAGTACAAATTTCCAGCCCTGCAAGTCATCATCAGCCGGAACCACGGACAGGTCAATATCGGGCATTTCAAGATGCTTGACAAAATGCTTGTCGGCAAAGGCCGGTAAATCATTGGCAATACTTTCCCGGATATCTTCTGCGACAGGATGCTTCTTCTCATAGCAGACATTGACCCCTAATTGCTGTACATCTCTTATGGCATCAAAGAATTTTTTCTCGGCAATAATAATGTTGTCAGGAATGCCTACTCTCTCTGCGGAATTGTCGCCACTGAAAACGCCGAACAAGACCTCAAGGGCCTGTCCCGTATCCATCGGAATGATATCCGCGTGCAGAATATAATGACTTTCTTCTTCAGCGATAACGAGAACGCAGTTATCATTACCACCGTCCTCACTTGTAACATACACGGGCACAACAACCCAGGCTTCATCAAGTTTCGGCAGCCTGGATATATCCGGCAGCGCCGATATATCATCATACACAATTTCATCCCTGCACATTTGGAGAAGCTCTTTTGAGCCTGGAAATGATTTATATGTTACTTCAACATCCGGCTCTGAAACGTCGCCGGAAACCTCTATGGTGAATATCTTTGAGCCGCTATTCTTTATTACCGGACAGAATTTGCCGTCTTCTTGAGCCTTAACGATCCCTCTTACAATATAAAGCATCAGATTGATATCGTGGTCTCTTTCAACCATTTGCATCATCTCGCCCGGCTTTTTGGAAATAACAGATGGCAGCCAGTCGGATTTTCTGGCGCGGTAATCACAGGATTTGAGCCATTTCTTCTCTTCGTATTGCATGTCCCTATAATGAACCATGCTAAAACCAATAGTGTTTATTTTATCAGCGGTGGATTTTCCATCCTTGGTTATCATAATAGGCTGCTTAAATGCATCAGGTCCCCTGAAAACGCTGATGCCGTATTCCTCACCGCCGGCGCCCATAATGGATACAACAACCGGATCTTCAAAAGGGGTCTCGACCACGAAAAAATCCAGGTTCTCATAACTTTCCCATAATCGCATCTCCATCAGTTCCTTGCACGCCTGGATCATCTGGAACTTCTGCCATGGAAATTTAAGCTTCATAAAAACTCTCCGTATTTTGATATTTCCCATTTACACAGTTAAAAAGAGACTGTAGTAGCATTACAGAGCAAATAATATGTAAGGTATTTGAATACAATGACTTATACAAATTCAACTTGGCTAATAGCACTTTCCGGGCTCCTGTTTCAGCGAATCCAAACATTAAGTTTGGGTTTTTGCCACGATTTGGCTGCAAGCAACAGATGTCCACCAAGCAGGATACTCTGTAATCTTGCTACAGTCTCGTTAAAAAGCATATTTTTCTCTGTATGGTATAAATAATTTTACAGAACTCATTCTGAGTTTTCAAGAAATTCCTCTCTTAAAGCAGCTTTAGTTGGATACCGCCACCAAAATCCCAAGCAAAAGCCAAACCTCCGAGTTGTTGGATAAAACTACCGGCGACTATTAAATCAAAATTCTGCTCTTCAGCACCGTATGTTGTAAGGGAGAGACCTTTAGCATAGACAGTTGTTGACACTCGGAGAGAATTGGCTCGTTTTCATCATTATAAGCGACATAACTTATTGGCTCCGCTAAGGGTTA
>CAZFOQ010000247.1:0-3925 GCA_964520535.1 uncultured Pirellulales bacterium
AATTGGGGCATTATAACCTCTCGCCATGTGTCCGTCATCTGTTCAGCACCTCAATACACCGGCTGGTTGCCGGAAACTCGAAATCCTAAACTCATTGATTCAGGAGAAAAAAACGAAAAACAAAGCCAATTATTTCGTATCGAGTACTGCGTGATGTGTATTGCGAAAAGGAATTTGAAAAAACAAAGGCAATCTTTCGAGCCGGTGCTTCAGCTCAACTGGGCGTTTTGGGGAGACGGCTGGTTGGCGGAATTTAAAAACTATTGATATTCGGACAGGCTCTTTGTGATGAATTTACGGATTCAACTTGAAATTTTGCCTGTTTATGCGTATATCATAGGATGAATAGCTTTTATTTTTATAAGTAATTACTCATAACAAAGATGAAGATTTGTATTATCTGAGAGTAAGGAGTCAACTTATGAGTAAGCAAAAAGCCTTCACGTTAATAGAGCTCTTGGTCGTGATTGCCATCATTGCGGTTCTAATGGGTATATTAATGCCGGCATTGAACAGGGTCAGGGAGCAGGGCAAACGTGCGGTTTGTCTGAACAATCTTAAGCAAATGGCGCTGGCCTGGAATCTATATGCCGATGATAACAACAACAAAATTGTAAACGCCGATACGGGTGAAGATGCCGCTTGGGTACTCTACGATTCAGGTGATACGGAAGAAGAAAAAATGGAGGGACTCGTAAGCGGCTATCTATACACGTATTGTCCGGATAAAAAACTTTATAAGTGACCTACCGGCGTACGGGGGGAAGTCGTGACATATGCTGTGGTTGATTATATGAACGGCCATGAAGCTATTTCAGGTGCCACACCGGATCCGTTAAAAAATCGGGATCAAATACGCAATGCCACTACTCAGATTGTTTTTCTTGACGAAGGCCGGCTGAGCCCGTCAAGCTGGACAATCTACTATTACCAGGAGCGCTGGTGGGACCAGGTTACAAACAGACATGGTGACGGGACAAACTTCTCTTTTGCAGATGGACACAGTGAATACTGGAAGTGGGTTGACTCACGTACAATAGAAATTGCCGAGATGGATTACACCTACTGGCAAAGCACGGCCCGCAATACCGACTTAGCTTATAATCCCGGTAATCCGGATTTGCATAAAGTGCAGAGAGGTGTTTTTGGGGGTACATTAGGATACGAACCGTCTCCGCTTCAGTGATTTTCTGCCCGTACTGAGTTTGTTGACCCAAATTCATACCGGCAACCAAACAATCGGCATTAAAATCTGAACCGGATGGCTTAATTAATAAGGCAAATAACTACATTACTCCTCTTCCATCCTGTGCTTGTCCAGCCACTTTTGGGCCCACTGCCTGGCCTGCTCGGCTGTCTGTAATGTGCCTTCGAGTTGTGCGATATACATCTCTTCTGCCAATTGTCCCAGACCGGGACCGGGCACAGCACCTAATCGAATTAAATCGTGCCCGTTGAGCAGCGGCTTCGGCCGTAATTCAATGTCACCGAGTGCCTTTATTCTTCTGCGGAGTTCTATCAGCGATTGAATACTCTTCCTGCCGCCAATAGTAGCCTTTTGGATTGCCCTTTGCAGCTCATACAGATTCCAGAAATACGGTTCGGCAAGAATCTTCTTCAAATCAGCCAGCGACATCTGTTCATCAAGCAGCCTGCCTCGATGAGCAAGCAGGAATTTTATATGTTTATATTGATTTCTGCTTAGTTTCAGAACATGACATTTTTCGATTGCAAATTTCATTTCACATCCGGCAAAAAGGCATGCCAGCGCCAGGGCGAAATCAACCTGCTTTCGCAGTTGACCCAGGACACTAATACCAAATTCTGCTTGTTCGGGACTAAAGCCGGCAAAAATCGCACCAGTTAAACCGCTTTCGAGAAGCATTGAGACACCGGCGGCACGATTTGGATGCGTAAGAATTCCTTCCAATTCGATTGCAATTCGTTCGCCGCTTATTTTTTTTATTTTTTTTGCGTTACTGCAAATCGCCGACCATGTTGATGGCTCAATCACAAAACCAAGTTGAGTGGAAAACCTCACGGCGCGCAACATTCGCAGATAATCTTCGCCGAAACGCTCCGTTGGTTTTCCGATAGTTCGCACAATCTTTTTTTTAAGGTCGTCCTGTCCGCCGACATAATCGAGGACCTGTTTTTGCAGAGGATCGAAAAACATTCCGTTAATAGTAAAATCTCTTCGACTGGCATCTTCTGCGGCGCTGCTGAACTCTACTGTCCCCGGGTGCCTTCCATCGGCGTATCCGGTTTCAGTCCTGAATGTCGCCACTTCCACCTGCCGGTCTCGGACCAGAACAATAACAACACCGAACTTCGCTCCGACTTTCAATGTCCGTTGAAATATTTTGATGGTATCTTTCGGATGAGCATTTGTCGCGACGTCATAGTCACTGGCCGGCCGACCCAGCAACATGTCACGAACACAACCACCTGCCAGCAAAGCCTTAAAACCGTTGTGGTGTAATTGCTTAATTACCGTGATTGCCGCACGTTTATTTGTCACAATCTTGTCCCTTGCAAAATAGTTACAGTCATACTGCCCCACTGCCGTCGCTCTGTTACTTGCAACCGCCCATATTGATCCGACAGTGACACTTCCGGGCTGGTTCTGACAACAACAATTCCGTTGGTGGTTATCTGACCGCCTAAAAAATTCAGTAAACCTGCCAAAGGCGAACCAGGCTGAACATTCGCTGTCCTCACATAGGGTGGATCGACAAAAACGAGGTCAAACTTATGCCCGTTTGCATCAGCAATAGAGCCAATCTTAAAAGCGTCTGCCCTTATAATTTTCGACTCTTTTACAAATCCGGCCTTTTCTATATTTTTTTTTAGTATTGAAATAATCTTCCTGTCCTGTTCGACGAAAACAACAAAATCCGCCCCCCTGCTCAGTGCTTCGAGCCCCAGAGAACCGACTCCGCAAAATAAATCCGCCACTATTGCGCCATCCGGCAGGTCATATCTGTATAAAACACTAAAAAGTGATTCCTTGACCCTATCGGTAATCGGCCGGGAAATCTGTGTCCTTGGGCTAAGCAGATTCATTCCTCGTTTTGTACCGCTAATGATTCTCATCCGCTACAATATACAATACGTTATTATTCTTTGCCACGTGCTTTTCCAAAGGTGTTGTTGCTTATATTTAGTCCTGTTCTAAACCTCGTCTCGGAAAATTTCTGAAATTTCTGATGACTTTCATAATATACTCGTAGTGAATAAAAGAGAGTCTACCTGACAATAACATTTTGTAAAAACAAGACTTAGAGTATTATTGCCTGATTCTAAAGATACCAACCAAACATGTCAATACAATAATAAACATTAATAAACACTAAAATAGTTGACTTTTTTATAGTCTCAATGTATACTTAAATCATAAATTAATGGGATATTTTAGAGAGGTTTATCATGAAAAAAACAACGCTTTTATCAATGTTCTTTCGAGATTTCCAGGACAAGGATAATTTTTTTGAAAAACTAACGAGCGACGAAGACACACTCGACAAAGTCGCCAGCCAATACCTTTTAATGTGTATCTGCTCGTTTATATATGGGATTGTTATGGGCAGCTACAATGGTTTTCGGCAGGCAATTTCTTCAGGAATAAAAGTGCCGCTTCTCTTTTCACTTGCTTTGTTAGTATGCTTCCCTGCCTTTTTTGTTATTCAAAACGTCCTTGGATCTAAGCTTAATTTTTGGCAGATGTTAAAAATAATACTATCGGGTTTTGTTATGATTGCGCTGGTTATGGTCTCATTTGCCACAATGGTCATATTTTTTCTTATTACAGGAGACAACTATTCATTTTTGAAACTTCTGCATGTAGGGATTTTTGGACTTTCAGGATTCTTCCTCGTGTCCTATGATAATTGAACGACCGGATAACTCAGCCATTCGCCCAAAG
>CAZFOQ010000248.1:0-3842 GCA_964520535.1 uncultured Pirellulales bacterium
CCGCTCGGTCTATTACTTACTACGGGAATGGTATCAGTTCCCACAATAGAAAAACATAGTTTATTAGTGTAGAATTGATTTTGTGAATATTAGTGGGAAATCTCAACGACAAGAATGACACAACAGGAGGGCTCAGTGTACCACTCAATATTCTTTGGAAGGGGAGAAAGATGAAAAGGGCAAAAATGAGTTTAATGTTTGTAGCAGTGGCGGCAGTTCTGGCACTGTGTGGGCCTGCTTAGGCCGTGGAGGATATGCGGATTACTTGGCTAAGAGCCGGAGCTAAAGAGAAAAAAGAATTCTGTGCAGAAGTTAATATTGGCAGGTGTGGTTTCATAAATTGAGATTGGTAGGATAAAGCGCCACCCTGCAATCTGTCATTCCGGCCCCATTCGGTTGCGCTCAGGGCGGGCTTTGAGCCGGAATCCATAATAAAAAAAACTATATTCCCGTGGTGCAAGCAATCCGCCGGCAGTCTTCCGCGGGAATGACAATAACATAGATGAATCACGAGTCACGGGGCACGGGTACTGTTTTAGCTCTTTTTTGCCTTAAGGGCGTTGATCCTTTTAGCAAGACGAGATTTCTTTCGTGCGGCGGTTTTTTTGTGCATTGTGCTCGTAGAAGCGGTTTTGTCCAGTTTCTTAGTGACAAGCCTGAATTTCTCGGTTGCCGCTTCAACGTCGCCGGTGTTCAGGACCTCTTCAAGATGTTTGATTTGTGTTTTAACCTGGCTTTTGCGCGCCCGATTTATCGTCCTGCTTTTTGTGTTTTGTTTGGCTCTTTTTTTCGCCTGTAACGAATGTACCACTGTATTCTCCTAAAACTTGCTTTTTACTTCTCAATACTTACTGAGAGGTTGGTTCTGTTTTATTGTTTCTTAATTTTTCAACTCGCTGGCTGACGTCTTTGTATGCAAAGTCGGCCTGGGCGATTTTACGATACACGTCCAACGCCTTTTGCATATCACCCTGCTCTTCGTAAGCCCGAGCAAGATTATACCGTAATTCCTTGCCGACGGCATCATCCTTTAATTCATATGAATTGATTGCCTTGGTATATACATCAATTGCATCGGGCAGCCAGCCCTTATTAAAAAAGCAAAAGCCGATCTGGTTCATCGATGCTATCTTTCGTCTGGGGTTTTTCTGTGCTTCCTGAAACAGAGGTATGGCCTCGTTATACTGCTCGTTTCTGACCAGACGCAGAGCATATTCAAATTTGGCTCTCAAGTCGGTCGGATAGTTTTGCATACAGAGCTTGTAATGTTCCAGTTCGGTATTATTCAATTTTTCCGACAATTTTTCGAGCTCGACCATAGTTTGCTCATCATTAGGATTGGTTTCGAGAGCAGATTTTGCCTGTCTTATCTTTCTTCTGAGCTGTTTAATCCTGATCTGGCCGGCCCGCTGTTTAAAACTAAAGTCGCTCTTGGCTTCATAAGTATGTTCCAGCAACGCGATAGCGTCATTTTCGTCCTTGTCGTTTTCCAGATCTGAAAGGACGTCGGCCAATTCAAAAATATTTGCCGGCAGATCCGGATTTTGAGCTATTTTTCTTCTGGCATCTTCAACCGCCATGGCGCGGTAATCTTCGGTTTTCACGACGCCGGCCTGAGCATGAAGTTTTTCCTGGCTCTCGCGGTCCTTGATGGAGTTCCGAAAATCTCCCTCACTATCATATTTGCCCCGGGCCATTGTCAGTTCGGCCGAGAGGTTTTTGTACTCGTCCGCCAGTTCCTTATCGTTAGGTTTTTGTCTGACAGCATGCTGGCATGCTGCAACGGCTTTGTCGAATTCGCCTATGGCTGCATAAGAATCTTTTAACAGGAGATATATCTGCAGGGAGGGTTTCACTGCGGCATTATTCATCTGGAATATCAAATTGGCTATCCAGTGAGCGGTTTTGTTATAACCGCCGGCCACTGCAGCCTTTAACATCGCCTTGGCATACGGCAAATTGTCGGGATCCTTTGCGAAAAGATATTCGGCATTGAGCATCTGCTCGAGAGATGTTTTCCCACCCAGATGCTTTACTTTCTCCACCATCGAAGGTTTTTTCCTACCTGCTCCCTGCCGTTGCAGGGCCAATTCACAAAGCGGCAAATGGCCCTGTTCGAGCGCCTCCGGATCATAGTGCAAACCTTCAATGTACAAATCTATTGCGTAATCGAAATTTTTTGTCTCGGCAACTTTTTCCGCTTTTTGGAAAAAGGCCTTAGCCTTTGCCGATACCTGATTATCTTCTTGCGGCATATATTTACACCAATTCTGCTTTCCGATACGTTTTGTAATCCGCCTATCGTAGTCTGAAGCTACTATTTGTCAACAAATATTTGCTTGTCGGCAAAGCAGGGCTATGCTATAAGAGATTTCAAACGTCCTGTATCGGCGTTTTGAAGTTTTAAAGCAGCTTTAATAAAACATTTTTAGCGAGAGACAGATATGATTAATGCTCTGGAACAATACGATCCGCAGATTTTTGAACTGATTAGGCAGGAAGCAGCTCGCCAGAGCGGCTCAATCCGCCTGATCCCCTCGGAAAACTATGTATCGAAAGCCGTCATGCTGGCCAGTGGAAGCTGCCTGACCAACAAATACGCCGAGGGATACCCAGGCAGGCGGTATTACGAGGGCCAGCAGGTGACCGATCTTATCGAGAGAATGGCTCAGGAGCGGGCGAAAAAGTTATTTAAGGCTGACCATGCCAATGTTCAGCCCTATTCAGGTTCGGTTGCAAACCTGGCCGCCTATGCCGCTCTGATAGATCCCGGCGAAACGATTATGGGTATGTCGCTTTCGCATGGCGGCCATCTAACACACGGCTGGAAAGTCTCGCTGACCAGCAAGTTCTACAATTCCGTCCCGTATCCAGTGAACGAGAAGACCGGCAGGCTGGACTTCGACCTGATACGAGATTTGGCAAAAAAACACCGCCCGAAAATCATCATCTCCGGTGCCACGGCGTATCCGCGGGAGATTGATTTTGAAATATTCGGCCAAATCGCTAAAGAAGTCGGTGCGTATCTGGTCAGTGATATTGCCCACATCGCAGGTCTGGTGGTCGCCGGTATTCATAAAAGTCCGGTGCCATACGCCGATATTGTCTCCACTACGACACATAAAACGCTGCGCGGGCCTCGCGGTGGTATGCTGCTGTGCAAACAGGAGCATGCAAAGAAAGTTGACAAGGCGGTTTTCCCCGGCCTCCAGGGCGGCCCGCACATGCACACATTGACCGCTATAACAGTCGCAATGGCAGAAGCCGACACGCCGGAGTTTGTTACATATGCCAATCAGATCGTCAAAAACGCGAAGGCGCTGGCCAAGAAGCTGATGGAGTACGGCTTTGACCTGATGACCGGGGGAACGGACAATCATTTGATTCTGATCGATTTGAGAAACAAAAAAATCCCGGGCAAAAAACTGGCTAAGGCACTTGACCGGGCGAGAATTGTCACCAATTACAACACTATACCGGGCGATCCCGCTCCGCCAATGAATCCCAACGGTGTGCGGCTCGGAACACCGGCCATAACCACACGCGGGATGAAAGAGCCTGAAGCAGAAAAAATTGCCGAGTTCATAAACAAGGTGGCTGAGAATATTGATGATGAGTCGGTCATCGAGCAGGTCGGCAAAGATGTGCTGCTGCTGTGTTCGCAGTTCCCCGTGCCGGAACATTTTATCATACCGGGAAGAAATAACGTTTAGAAGAATTTTAGATTACGGAAATTAGGGATCGGGAGACGGAAGTCTATTTTCTCTGATATAATTGCGGGTTTTTACCAATCCTGTTCGGCACAAAGATTGCGGTGTGCTTTATGGAGATGGAATTACCCA
>CAZFOQ010000249.1:0-3830 GCA_964520535.1 uncultured Pirellulales bacterium
AGAATCAAACTGAAAAAACTATACCCGACACTGTAGCGTGGACAGGATACTAGAGGAGCCAACAATATCTCCATCAATAATTGCACGATAATTCATAATTCAATTGGGTACTACCGTACGGGCATTTATTGCAATAACCTTTATTGTAGTATAAGAAACTGCATTGTTTGGGGAAACAGACCTTCACAGATTAATCTTTACGCTAGTTATTTTAATAATCCGTTATGTTCTATCTCATACAGTAATATTCAGGGAGCAATGGGAAACATTAGAATTGATGGTGATCTCTCACTTAATTGGGGTGAAGGCAATTTAAATTTTGATCCTGACTTTGCGACTCCAGGTCATATTGATGATAACAATACTCCATGGAATTATATGGACGATTTATATATATTAGGTGATTATCACTTGAAATCGCAGGCGGGAAGATTCGATCCGAACAGCGGAAGTTGGGTAGTTGACGATATAACAAGTCCGTGTATTGATGCGGGTGACCCGAATACGCCAGTCGGCGATGAGCCGTTTCCAAACGGCGGCAGAATTAATATAGGCGCCTATGGCGGAACCGCTGAAGCGAGCAAATCTGTAGATTAGGACACAGGATAATTAACATTTAACCGTTTACTGTCAGCTTATTGGGTGGAAATTACTCTTGAGTGGTATGCAATTTTCGTGTAAATTGATTCCCAATGGATGATATCCGGAGGAAATTAGCTCAAATCGACAGGCAATTGGCCGGGAGAAATTTTCATAAACAAATCATCAGTACTTGCCCCCTGCTTTTTGTCGCTGCAGGTCTTATTGCAGGGATTTTGATACAAGAGGAATTGATTCTGCCGATTTCGTTCTGGTGGATCCTGCTTGCTCTGCTCACGTTAACATCCATCTTTTTCTTTGTTCTCCGGCGGTTTTCAAGTTATTGCCAATACATCTTAGCTTACATAGCTCTGATTTGCTTCACATGTCTTGGTGCCATTCGACTGACAAACTTCTATCAGCCGAAATCCAACGATATTCGATATTTTGTCACTGATGAGGCAACGTTGGCTACCATTCGCGGATTAATTGTCACTGAGCCTTATATTAGCACATACAAGGATTGGCAGTTCGCACAGTTTGTGCCTACCGACCCATCCAGCAGTTTTTACATCAGGATCGATGAAGTAAAAACAATACAGGGCTGGATGAATGTGACCGGGACGGTGCGCGTTCAAGTTAATGAACCTATCTTTGATTTGAAGGCCGGTGACTATATTCAGGCATACTGTTGGCTGGATCGATTCAAACCTCCAACAAATCCAGGTCAGTTCGACATAGCAGGCTACCTGGCAAGTAGAAATGTTTTCATTGGAGCATCGATAAAGTTTCGTGACGGTATCGAATTGCTTCAGAATCCCCCTGCCGGAATTTTTATAAGATTCAAAACAAAGATAAGACAAACTGCGGCGAAGGCCTTATTGGGTGACCTGCCTCAGGAAGATGCCGGTCAGGGTCTCCTGGAGGCGCTGCTTTTGGGCTACAGGGGTAATATAGACAGTGACACCAACAGGGCTTTCCGTGAAACAGGCCTGCTTCACTTTATCAGTCTGTCCGGAATGCACTTTGGTATTTTGATAGGGATTATATGGTGGTTATGTAAAACCACGGGTTTAATGAAACCCGCACGGGCGGTTATCTGTATAGTAGCGATAGCTGTCTTTTTGCTGATTGTCCCGGCCAGAGCACCAACATTAAGAGCAGCTATTATATGTTTGGTTTTCTGCCTATCGTTTTTCTTTCGTCGGCACCCCAATCCCATCAATACATTATCGTTGGCTGCGATAATTCTCCTGCTCGTAAGGCCGACACAATTATTCGGGCCCGGCTGGCAATTGTCCTTCGCTGCGGTATTGGGGATTTTGACCTTTACTGGAAATATTTCCAACTTTCTGCGTAATAAAATCCCCAATCGGTTATTAGCAAACAAATCGCTGCAAATCAGCTCAGGCAAGCGCCTGGCAAAGAAATTTGCGGATAAGGTAACAACACTATTCTCGGTCGGTTTTGCAGCATGGCTGGGAGGTGCCGGCATTTTATTATACCATTTTTACACAATCACCCCGCTTGCGAGCTTCTGGACTGTCCTGATTTTTCCTTTGGTTAGCTTCATCCTGATATCAGGATTCCTGAAGATGATTTTGTTTTTCGTCCTGCCTACGCTCAGTGCTGTATTAGCTGTTTTAGTCACGCTACTGTCTGACTTGCTTATTTGGATAGTTAAGCTTATCGCAGACTTGGATATATCGCAGATCCTGATAGGTCGAGTCCCGCTTGTGCTGGTAATATTTTATTACTGCACCATCCTTTTTGCCGGCTTTGCATACTTTCGACGTCCTCTGATAAAAAAAGTAATTTGCACAACGACACTTTTAACGATAGTCATTTTCCTTGGTGCTGCAAAATGGCAGAGGACCTATCGGGACAATATGGTTATCACCTGTCTCGACGTCGGCCACGGCCAGGCAATTTTGGTTCAGCTTCCCGGCCGGGCAAATATTTTGTTTGATGCAGGCTCGATGTACAGGAGCGACATAGGCAGGCGAATTGTCGCACCTTTTTTAGATTCTACGGGAACGAGCAGAATCGATGCCATTATTATAAGCCATAATGACATAGACCATATAAATGGAATATCTGAGATAGTTGAACACTGCAGTGTTAACGGTGTCTACGCCAATGACGACTTTTTTGACAAGGCAGACCAATGGGGTACGGCAGCATTTCTCAGTGACTGTTTAAACAAAATGGGCTTTGAAATAAAACGCCTGGATGAAGATCTGAATTTTAGTAAAAGAGCGAATATAAAAACGCTCTGGCCCATCAAAACAATACATTATGATGACCAATTGAGTGACAACGACAAATCGCTGGTGTCACTGATGGAATTTGCCGGTACTAAAATACTTTTGTGCTCTGATATTGAGAATTTTGCCCAAACAGAACTGATGCGGCTGTATCCCGGCTTAAAAGTCGACATCGTCGTTGCCCCCCATCACGGCTCAGTCAATACCTTAGAACCGGATTTTCTCCAAAGCCTCGGTGCGGAAATCCTCTTATGCAGCTGTGGTCAAAATCAATACCAAAGTTTGAATCGCATATTGACTGCCCAAGCTGGAGTTCCGAATAATGCAAGATCGTTTTATACTTACAGAGATGGTGCTATTATTGTTTGCGTTGATAAAGATGGCAAATTCAGCAGTGATTTGTTTGTAAAATAAACAGTTTTAAAAAGCTTTCGCCATCATACTGATGTGAAAGGCTAAACATCTAACCCGAATAAGCAACAGATTCAACTCAACGAGAACCAGATTCTTCGCTCCGTAACGCTTTGCTAGGCGACAGCGTGTTCATTTTTTCTCGATCTTAATAATAGCCAATGACTCCTTTGCCACGCTACGTACCCATTCGTTCTTATCTCCCTCTATCAAGGAATTCAATGCGCTTATCGCACTAGGATCGCCAACACGACCAAGTGCCTCCGCAGCATTCCTACGAACTTCCATGGCTTTGTCTTTAAGAGCTTTTGCAAGTGCTGGCACAACCTTTTCCTTTTCTTCTTTTGTCTTGACAAGCCAACTTAACGCCTGCGTTGCTCCTTCCCGGTCGAGTTGGTCCGCAGATTTGATCCGCGCAAGCCAGATCTCAATGGTGTCGGCGTAACCAAGACGGTGAACCTTGCCATCCTTTGTAACTACAGTACCTTTGCCGAAAAGGTACACGAGTCCTTTTTGCTTTACTAGTATCCTGTCCACGCTACAGTGTCGGGTATAGTTTTTTCAGTTTGATTC
>CAZFOQ010000250.1:0-3823 GCA_964520535.1 uncultured Pirellulales bacterium
TGCTGTTATAATTGTTCTCGGCATTGGTGACTGCATCTCTTCGTTGCAGAACACGGTAATAGGCGGCCACAATCGAGACAACAAACGTCTTGCGATAGCGGTTGAATGAGCGTATCTGATATAACACATCTCGCTCGGCCTGTGTTAGATTCTCCTGAACGATTCTGCGCCCTCTGCCGCGCAGCAGCGGCTGAGTCACGCTGGCACTGAGAACAGAGCCCAAAGAGGTCCGCGGATCACCGGTCAGAAAACGCGCCCAGTCGATCGCGATACTTGCGCCGATTTGCGCACCATCAGCCAGCAATTGGTCAAAGCCCAATCCACCATCTGAGCCGACACTTTCATCGTCACCATTTTTGATATAGCCGGCATCAATAGTACCAAACCATTGTCTTGCGAACTGATGGCGAGCCAGCGTTACATCAAGTGCCGGTAAGTAAAGCTCCTCTTTCTGCCTTTGGAAGTCCCGATTATATGCGGTCGCGATAGCAACTGCCTGTGCAAGGCCGATAATACCTGACGTAGGTACGGCTATTTCAAAATGAATATCGTTTGGAGATGAAACAGTATTGCAGTCGCCGATGATGTAATTGGTTTTTGAGCCGAAACCCTCCTGCCATTTACTATCGATAATTCGATAGACTTCTTCATCCACCTCGGCTTTATAGCGATCAGGACTGCATGCACCAATAAGACCGAGAATGAAAGCGGCCCAGCATGCAAACGTCATAAACCTAAACCGACAGAGCATAAAATGCTTCTCCTTCCGTTAATATAGTGCTCCCTTTTTTAACTAAAAGACATTATAAAATAAAAGGTTAGGAGTATCAAGCATAAATCCTCGCGCGATTATCCGCATTGGGAAAAACTCGCAAGAAAAAACGTCGGTACTGCAAGAATGCGATTCAACTCCTTTCTGTGGTCATAATGATTGTGAAATCTTAAACCGACTGGTAACATACGGCCTGAGCAAGGATATACGCCCCCCTCGTTATCCTGCCACCTTCTATATGTTTAGACGCAGAATATAAGAAATTGTTAACAAAAATTATCCTAATATTTAAAGAATTTTGCTTTCTTTGAAAATATTTGAAAGTTCTTTTGATTCAATATATTCTGTTTTCCACCCCTAATCACATAGAATACTCGCTACCTGGCGGGATTGTTAATTGTGGTAACTACATACTTTTAAAAAAATCTTTATTTAGATCCTTCGCTGCTTTCCGCTCCTGTCACCCCAACGACACGGGGGAGCTTCTTCCCCAAACTCCCTCGGGTTCGAATCCCTCACACAGGGTAAGCTTGCCTAACGGAGCAGGAGGGATTCGAACCCCCGTTACCTTTCGGTAAAACGGTTTTCAAGACCGTCGCGATCAACCACTCTGCCACTGCTCCATATTTTAGAACGTATCTCGTGAATAGTATCTCGTATCTCACCCCGGCATTTCTTTAAAAAATGCCTTCCGGACGAATTTTCAACTATTCTATAACACAAAGCCTTTTTTGCAAGTAAATTAGGTATTGAATAATAACACTAAGAAGCCTGAAAAAAATTTGAAAATTTTTAATTTTTTACTTGACATTGCATAGTATGCAATACATAATAAGTATAACATAATAAAGAAGAATACAGATATTTAGCCCCCCAATTTATTGCGGGGTATGTCCCCGACAGAACATAGGACATATTGAAGGAGTTTTTTTATGAAATTCGAAAGTCAGTTATTAAAAGGGATCGCCCCGGTTGTCGTTCTGGAGATTCTTTCCCGTGGGCCGATGTACGGCTACGAGCTGAGCCAGAGCATCGAGCAGCGAAGCGGCGAAATCCTGAGCCTCGGCAAGGGCACGCTTTACCCCCTGCTGTACAACCTCGAGGCTAAAAAACTCATCAAAGGCAGATGGGAAACGAACCAGTCCAGCCGCAAGAGAAGATATTATTCCATCACCGGCAAAGGCAAAGATGAGCTGGCCAGGCAAAAGTCCCAGCTCAAAGAGCTGACGATCGGTTTGAATCTCGTCTTCGGTGGAGCACTCGCCACCGCGTAAACTAAATGTTTAGCCCCCAGTTTTACTGGCTATTATCTAATGCCATACAAAACATGAGGTGATTTGATGAGAATCAAAAGAATCATTATAGGAATTCTAATTGGAGTAGTTATTGGTTTTGGACTGGACTGTATCAATATGGTTTGCGCCTTTTTTATGCCGCCATTTATCGTCTATTTACCCTTGGCCATACTTATTGGAGGTTGTATTGGTGCTGTAGTAAAGGGGACCAAAAATGACCGGTTGCCCGGCACAGCACAGGACCTTAAGCATTTGCCCGCCTGCGTATCTGAGTTCATCTATCAAGTCATCAAAAAGATGCGTTACCGCCGCAAGATCCGGCAGGACGTTCGGGCCGAGCTGATAGCACATTTCGAGGACGAGCTTAGAGACTACCCCGCCGGCCGGGAAAGAGACGAAAAGGCCAAGGGACTTATCTGCGAGTTCGGGGACGCCAAGCTCTTGGCCGTCCTTCTACGCAGGGCAAAAAAACGCTGCCGCCCTCTCTGGCGAACAGTAGTGGCAAGAAGTTTCCAGGGTCTCGGCGTTTTAATCCTGTGTTTTATCTTTTATGTAATCTGGTTCCTGACAGGCAAACCATCGATAACTACCAACTACGTCGCCGAGTTGAATAATCTCGTCAGGCCGGCAGCCGATCAATCCCTGAACGCAGCCCCGTTATATCAAAAGGCAATCCAGTCATCTAAAGAGCTTTCAGACGATTTCCTTGTCTTCTTTTCTCAAAACTACCATGACGAGGAATACAAGCGGGAACTTGAAAGAATAGCAAAGATGCTATCACAAATGTCTTTAAATGAAAGCAGATTTAAACAAATGCTTTTAAATCAAGACAGTTCGGATGTCCAATGGTTAAGACAAACTGTTCAGCACCTCAGATTATCGCCCGAAGATGGGTACAGGAACACAACGATGCCCTTGATCTTGTTATCGAAGGTTCCCGGAGGCCGTATTGCTGGCAGAACTACGACGAAAAAACGGAGATGTTATGCATTTTGATGCCTTATCTTAGCGAATACCGCCGGTTGCTTTTCGCCATGCAATGGCGAATCCAGCTCAATGCCGAACAGGGCCGTTTTGAAGATGCATTTGAAGACATTCAAGCCCTTTACCGCTTCGGCAAACATAACAAAGGCGATAGAACTATCGTTGAGCAGCTTGTTGGGGTAGCAATCGAAGCCGCTGCAGTTGCCACCGCCCGGGATATCATAGGGGAATATAAAATCGACTCGAAAACATTAGCGGACTTCCAGCGTAACTTCGAGAAAATTATCGCCAACGAAGATTTCAAATTCAGTTTTAAAGTCGAACACATGATGATATGCGATGAAATACAGCGTTGTTTTACCTCCGACCGCTTCGGCAAGGGACATCTGTATCTGCCGAGATTCAGAGAGATATCTGGTATGTACGACGATTATTATCCTTATCCAAACAAGGGCGGGATAGAGTTCTTTTTCTACAACCTGGTATATTCGTCACCGTTCCTGTTTACACATCCGAACAAAGAACAAACCCTTGCTTCGGCGAACGAATTATTCGAACTATGGGAATGCATGTCATCCAAAACCGCCGCACAGTTAAATCCGGAACGCAAAGCTATCGAAGAGAAAATCAATAACATTGCTGGAAAAAATCAATTTATTAACGTACTGTTTCCCGCTTTTTCACGGATATTTACAATAGCCAACCGGGCACATACCGAAGTCGATGCCACCCTGGCAATTATCGCACTTACCCGATACAAACAGGATAAAGG
>CAZFOQ010000251.1:0-3813 GCA_964520535.1 uncultured Pirellulales bacterium
TCCGAACGACGCAGAACTTACAGAATACCTCAAACCAACATGGCGCTGGATCGAAGCCATACAAAAGGACTTCGCCTCACGTGCTGACTGGTGTGTAAAATCCTATGAGAATGCCAATCATCCGCCCAAGGTTATCTTGGGACATGCGGCGAACCTGAAAGTCCGACCGGGGGCACAAGTGAAACTAAGTGCACAGGGCACGAGCGATCCAGATGGGGATGATCTGAACTATCGCTGGTGGCAATACCAGGAAGCGGATTCCTACTATGGAACGGTGGAGATCCAGGACGCCGGGAAACAAGAGGCCTCATTTACCGTGCCCAATGATGCCGGTGAAGGCATAACGATCCATATTGTCTGCGAGGTAACGGATTCCGGCACACCGCCATTAACCAGATATCAGCGGGTGGTGGCTGAGGTCAAATAGCAAAGCAATGTGAATGGACCTGTTTAGAATGCAGAATACAAGTTTTACCCAAAATTGGATTCGAGGGAATATGAAATACACCAAAACTTGCCTGAAGCAGACCCATACCATAGGACTTCTTCTGCTGTTGGTTACGTTGTGCACCTCGTGCAGTACAATCAATGAGCCGCAGAAAATAATGTGCCTGGGAGACTCCATTACCGAAAGTGAAAATAGAGAGAATTCCTGGCGGTATATGCTTGTGCAGAAATTGTATGATGAGGGTTATGAGGGAAAGTTCGACATGGTGGGTCGTAACAGTGGATTTCGCAACAATCCCGATACAGACTGGGATTCTGAGCACTGTGGATATTATAGTGCCCGGGCAGATCAGCTATTGAACGGGGGATTGCCTCGCGGCCGAGGAGACCATGGAAGTATTAAGGATTGGGCGACTAACTACCAACCAGATATCGCCCTTATCCACCTGGGGACCAACGATTCCCGAGGCGGCCAAAGCCCTGAAAGCACCTTGGAGGATATTAGCGGAATCATCGACCATTTGCGATTGGCCGTTCCGGATGTAAAAATCGTTGTGGCTCAAATCATCCCTATTGGCAAGCCAAGTGCGGAAGAGACGGCTCAGGCTTTAAATGCAAAAATACCTGCCTGGGCAGAATCTATTTCCACAAAACAATCTCCAGTAGAGGTGGTCGACTTGCACTCGGACATAGTGATTGGCAGGGACTTAAAAACGTATCATCCCTTCGGAGAAGGGTCGCAAAAAATGGCGGACAGGTGGTATGCCGCAATAGAAAAATGGCTCGATTAGAATGGAATAAAAAATGAAACGAAACATTTCAGCAACGTTGTTGTTTATCTTAATCTCTCCTTTAGCATTGTTGGCGAATCCTGCCTGGGAGCAACATGGCAAACTTAAGGTGTCCGAAAACCGCCATCGAATTCAACATGATGACGGGACTCCTTTTCTGTGGATTGGAGATACGGCCTGGGGTATGTTTCAGTAGCTCACGCGTGAGGAAGTCGATCTTTACCTGGATAGCCGCCAGCAACTTGGATTTACGGTCATTCAATCGGTCGCATATTGGTCACCTCATGGCGGCGGGTTGAGAAGAAGTCCGAACAATGCCGCCAATGCCTATGGCCATCGGCCTTTTAGTGGTAGTGAGAAGTCAAAGAACACAGGCGAGCCGTTAGTTGTTCAGGGGGGCAGTCCCGATTCGCCCAATGATTATTGGGATCACGTGGATTACGTAATTCATGCTGTAAGGAAACGGGGCATGTATCTAGTGCCGTTTCTAAAAAGTTAGTTTCACATTTTGTCATTCCAGCGAAGGCGGGAATCCGGGTTTTTGACCCTGGATTCCGTATCAAGTCCGGAATGACATAAGAAAAAAAGTTAAACTTATTTAATGGAAACGGCACTAGCCTTGCTGCCTTGCTGGGGAAGCGCGTTAATCACCAAATCGAAAGAGTTTACAGAAGAAGCCAGAACCTTCGGCGCGTTTTTGGGAAAACGTCTTCAGGACGAGCCGAACATCATTTGGGTGCTGGGCGGCGATACAAAAGCTCTGCTGGTGTCAGGCAGCATTACAAAAGCCCAACTGGATGCATTAGATTATAGTCAGAGTTCCCTGAAATTCGACAACCGTCATATCTTTAGAGCGATGGCAGAAGGAATAGTGAATGGCGTAACCGGAGATCGGCCCGCTTGGAATGAAGCACACCCGGCTTGGGATCAGGTTTTCTTCACGTATCATCCAGATGGTGACGCCTCCCGCAATTCATCAAATTGGTTCCATAAAGATGTTTGGCTGGATGCCAATGGCGTCGAGGTATGGAAAGAGATGAGTAAGGTCTACCCGGTGATGCTGAATGACTATCAGCTTACCGACCCTGTAAAACCGAGTCTCTTTCTGGAAGGATCTTACGAGTATGGAACATACCGTCACGAATGCGGATGGGTGACACCTGTTAAAGTACATCGCCAGTTTTACCATACTTTCTTTGCCGGAGGGGCCGGACACACTTACGGTGCAGGGCCGATTTGGGCCATGCGTGGCAATGGCGGCGATTATAATTGTGGGTATACCTGGCAGCGGGACGGTCGATATCGCATACGGAGCCGATGGTCAATACAACTTTCTATATAATGTTTCAGGCGGCAGCGTACAGTGCGACAACAATACGTTCGGAGACCCGATTTATGGCACGGTAAAAGCATGTTATGTGCGGCCCGCGGCTGGCGACTGATGCAGCGGTCGAAGTGAACATAGATCCGGTGTTAAGGTGAACGTCAGGACCGGCAGATGAAGCTGCGAGACTACACGCTCCGTTACTTCTGAGTCCGACGATGTGGGGATAATGTCAGGAAAAGAATCGAGTAGGCGTGGGCTTCACAGCCCCGGCCTCTCACACTACCAGGCAAGCCAGTTCGGTACCAAGGCGATTTCCTGTGTATTACTTCTGTAAACTCTACTATGTGGCACGGTTCGGATAATCACAAGTGATAATCTGTTCCATAAGATGCCCTGTAAGAGGTAACTTTTCAGGTCCCGCCGGGGTATAATTGCACGATTCGTACTTTTCCGCTCGAGTGCCTCATGACGTGGGTGTACGATTCGTTCAACAGTCCCTGCATCGATGCCGGCGATCCCGATGCACCTTTTACCATTGAGCCGGAGCCTAATGGTGAAAGGATAAACATGGGTGCTTATGGCAGAACCAATCAGGCAAGTCGAACAACCGGGATTATTAATACAAGGCCAAGACCAAGTTAAACTAATTGGAATCGCACTCCGGAAATAATTTTCTACGGCTCACACTCGTAGCATTTGCCGCAATAGGTAGGAGCTGTCCGCTTGAAGCGGAGAACTTCATATACAAGCTTATACCCTTAGAATTACGGTATGATGAGACACCAATAGGCCACAAACACACAAGCCCGATCAGTTTAGAAGGGATATTATCCTGATGGAGGTCAATTTTGGCCTTGATTAGTCGGATTTCAGTATGTATAATCATTTCTGTTGGTGGAAATCGAATTTCCTATAAGTTTTTTGCATAAATAACCGTAGTGCAAGCGTTTTATATCTTGAGAACTGGTTTTCGTGCAAAACGCAGTTAAAAGCTAAGTTTTTCAAACAAATTTCCTATTTGTGAAAAAATATTAACATAGGAGGAAAAGATGAAGTTAGCGAAAATAACAAAATCAGTACTACTGTCTGTTTTCTTATTATACCATGCCGGTAATCTTTATTCCCAGCAAATAGCTTTTCCCGGCGCAGAAGGATATGGTAAATATACCGTTGGCGGGCGCGGCGGTAAGGTCATCGAAGTAACGAACCTTAACAGCTCCGGTCCAGGCAGCTTTGCTGCTGCGGTTG
>CAZFOQ010000252.1:0-3812 GCA_964520535.1 uncultured Pirellulales bacterium
GGGAGACCTTTTTTCTTAATACCCTTAAAGTCCCGCCATTCGGTAAACGTCCCTAATTATTCTCTAATTATTCTTAATTATTCTCTAATTATTCTAAAGCAATCATGGCCGGGATGTGTCTATCCGCAAGGACGGCTGCGCTTCCTAATGAGCGTCATAAACATCGGCCGCATTGATCAGAGAGACGAAAGAACATGGCTTCAAACGGTGGTCTTATTAACCGAGCACAATGCAAGAAATTCGCCCTGCGATGGGCGCAGGAAAACCGCAAGGGCTGGTCCGCCAAGAGGGTCAGCAAGCAGTTCCTGGATGACTTGGACACGAAGGTTCGCAATGTCATTCAGTCTGCGATTGCCCGCCATCCAAGCGTAGGACAAACGATAAAGGATTTGACGTGATGCATAAAAGAGCACAAGGCATCGCGAGACCAAAAGATATTGACTTGGCTATAGCTTATATGTTAAGATAAATATAGTCGATATATTACTATAGATATTGCCGCATTCTGTATCCCATGCAACTGATGGGGAAGGGTTTGAAAACATGCTCCGACAACTTAAAATCCTGCTTTTTACTTCGATATTGTCTTTTTTTCCGGCAGAAGCAATAGAGGCGGCCGAGCCGCTTGTAATCAACGAGCTGATGGCATCCAATAGCAATAGTAAACAGGACCCACAGGGCCAATATGATGATTGGATTGAAATCTACAATAACGGCACCAGTACTATTGATATAGGAGGGATGTACCTGACGGACGATTTATCCGATCCGACCAAGTGGCAGATTCCTTCTTCAACCACAGTTCCGGCAGGAGGCTATATATTAATATGGGCCGACAATGATACCACCGACGCCGGGCTGCACGCGAATTTTAAGCTCGATGCCGACGGAGAAGAAATTGGCCTGTTTGATATTGACGGAGAAAATGTGATCGATAGTATCGAATATCCCGAACAGACAGGTGACATTTCTTACGGCCGGTATCCGGACGCCGGAGATGAATGGCGTTTTTTCGATATTCCAAGCCCGGAGGAGGAGAATGAAGATGGTTTTCCTGGTGTAGTCGCCGACACCAAATTCAACCGGGAACGCGGCTTTTATGATGCCCAGTTCCATGTAGCAATCACCACCAAAACGCAAGGGGCTACGATACGCTATACCACTGACGGTAGCACTCCTACCCAGACGCATGGCCTTGTTTATAACAGTCCTGTTCTAATATCTACGACTACTTGTTTGCGGGCAATGGCATTCAAGCAAGATTGGCTGCCTACTAATGTTGACACGCAAACATACATTTTCCTCGACGATGTCATCGAGCAAACCGGAGCAGGATTCCCCGACACATGGGGGCATCTTGGTGCCGACTATGAAATGGATCCGGTTGTTGTCAGTTCTTATGACGAGACTATAAGAGACGACCTGAAATCCATCCCTACGGTCTCGTTGGTGATGGATATGGACGATTGGTTCAATGATAACTCGAACCCAGCCATTGGGGGCATCTACGCCAATCCGGAATGGGAAAATAATTATGACGATGAAGCTGAAAGAGCCGTATCGGTTGAGTTCTTCGACCCCGGTGGTGACTTGGGGCAATTCCAGATAAACGCCGGTGTGAGGATTGCCGGCGGGACCAGCACGGAAAATTGGAAGTCCGACAAGCTCTCAATGCGGCTGAAGTTCCAGGAACAGTATGGGCCGACAAAGCTGAAATATCCTCTTTTTGAAGAAGGTGCCGCCCAGAGCTTCGATACGCTCGTGCTGGACGCCAGACTGAACAATGTCTGGAACTACGGAAATGATAATGGGCAGCGGGAAAGGGCGCAATATACCAGAGATCAGTTTACATCTGATATTCAGAATGCAATGGGCGGTTATGGACATCACGGTCTGCATGTTCACCTTTATCTCAATGGTTTGTATTGGGGATTGTACAATCTTCACGAGCGGCCGGATGAATCTTTTGCCGCTTCGTACTTCGGGGGTAACAAGGAAAACTATGATGTCATTAAGCATAAATATGATCCAAGTCAAGCCTCTAAATATGTAGTCCAAGGCTCTTATGATAATTACAACGAGATGTTCGATGTCGCCAGGGCCGGTTTGTCTTCAGATTCACAATATCAGCTAATTCAACAGTATCTGGATGTGCCCAACTTCATTGATTATATGATAACGAACTTCTATATTGGCAACACGGACTGGGCACATCAAAACTGGTACGCATCGCGGAATCTCGCTGAATCCCAGGGACGATGGAGATACCATAGCTGGGATGCCGAACACGTATTGAAGGGGCTTAATGACAATATCCCAAATAGTGGCAGAAGACCTTATGGCAGTCCGCTCTATCTACATGACATTCTTTGCGGGAACGGCGAGTACCGAATGCTCTTTGCCGACCGTGTACATCGGCATTTTTTCAATAACGGCGTCCTGACCGTTGACAATGCTTCGGCCCTTTACCAGCTTCGCCTAAATGAGGTCGATCGCGCGGTCGTCGGCGAATCGGCACGATGGGGTGACAACCGAATAGAACAAGGGGGCATCAGGTATACACGTGATGAGCATTGGGTCGCTGAGCGGGATCGACTACTTAATGAGTACTTCCCGCGGCGCACCGAAGTTGTCCTTAACCGGCTCAAATCCAGGGATTTGTACCCCGATGTTGATGCCCCAGCCTTTCATATCAACGGTTCATACCAGCATGGCGGCTGGATTACAAAAAACAGTCGGTTATCAGCGACTTCCGATTCCGGCACGATATTGTACACACTTGATGGCTCCGACCCGCGATTACCCGGGACCACTGGTGACAGCATGATGACCACTCTCATTGCTGATGACGCCACAAAGCGTGTGCTTGTCCCAACCGGTCCTGTGAATGATAACTGGAAAGGTAGTGGACTTTTCGACGAATCGGATTGGACATCCGGCACAGGAGGGGTCGGTTATGATACGGGCTCCGAGTACAGGTATCTTATCAATATCGACCTGTACAACCAGATGTACCAGGGCCAAACAAGTTGTTATATACGGATACCCTTCGACTTAACCCAGGATCCGGACCAGTTTGATTCAATGACACTTAGAATGCGTTACGATGACGGTTTTATAGCTTATATCAATGGCATTGAAATAGCTCGCTCAAATGCACCAACATCACCGCAATGGAACTCGACAGCCACAGCACAGAACTCCGATTCAGCGGCAGTAAACTTTCAGGATTTTGATATATCTTCACATTCGAATGTTCTGAGTCGGGGTGAAAATATCCTTGCAATACATGGGCTGAATATAAGTCCGGGTAGCAGTGACTTTTTGATCTCGGCTGAACTGGTTGTCTATGAAGACAGTTCCTCTTCAGATGTAGACATCCCGGCAGGCGTCCTACAATATACCGAGCCGATTACGTTAACCAAGAGTATTAATATTAAGGCAAGAGTATTGGTCAGCAGAAGCTGGAGTGCACTTAATGAGGCAACTTATGCCGTAGGCCCGGTAGCGGAGAATCTGCGTATCACCGAGATTATGTATCACCCACAAAGTCAGGCTGAGCTGAATGATCCAAACGAGGAATTCATTGAACTGGCGAATATCGGAACAGAAACAATTAATTTGAATCTGGTTAAGTTCACTAACGGGATCGACTTTACCTTTCCCAGCCTTGAACTTGCACCCGGCGAATACATTGTCATCGTGCAGGATGTTGCTGCCTTCGAGGACCGGTACGGCACAGAAATTAATATCGGCGGAGAGTATACCGGCAGACTAAATAATGCCGGCGAAAGAATCAAGCTCGAAGATGC
>CAZFOQ010000253.1:0-3805 GCA_964520535.1 uncultured Pirellulales bacterium
AAGCCAAAGTCCCGATGGTCCTGCGCACCGAAGGCGGTGTCGGCAGGTGTATCGCCGCCCACCATTCGGAATCGCTCGAGGCCTGGTTGATGCACGCGCCGGGGCTTTATGTGGTTATGCCCTCGACGCCTTACGACGCCAAGGGGCTGCTCAAGGCCGCCATACGCAGTGACAATCCGGTCGTTTTCATCGAGCACAAGGCGACCTACGGTCAACTCGGTGCGGTGCCGGACGGCGATTATATTATCCCGCTCGGCGTGGCGGAAATAAAAAGGCCCGGCAGCGACGCGACCATCGTCAGCTACAGCAGGATGGCGATGTGGTCGTTGGATGCGGCGAAAATTCTTGCCGATCAACATGGGATTGATGCCGAAGTCATTGACCTGCGAACGCTCAAGCCGATGGATATAGATACGGTCGCTCAATCGGTCCGCAAGACCGGACGATTGGTTACGGTCAGCGAAGGCTTCTGCATGTGCGGTGCAGGCAGAGAAATAAGCGGCCGCTATATGGAATACGAATTCGAGGACGGCTCAAGTGGTTTCGACTATCTCGATGCGGCACCGGTCAATCTGGCGGCAGCCGATGTGCCGCCGCCGATGAGTGAGCCACTGGAACTGGCGAGTATTCCCAGTGTCGATAGAATTGTCGAAGCTGTAAAGAATATGGTCCAATCATAAAAATGCAAGACCACAAAATATCACTAAATAAATATTGCCCATGTACACAGACAAAGTGTCCTATTCAAGGCAATTGTGTTTTGTGCATACAGAATCATTTGGAGCATAAGCATCATATGCCGGAATGCATTCAGAATCTTGTCCGGCCTGCTATTGAATCTCTTTCAAAGCAGGTTGAATTTAAGACGAGCGATGATAGGCCGGTTGCTGAATTCTGGGAAACATATGATTGTGATGATTTTTTGAAGCGAACTTTAGAAAAGCATAAATAAAGAATAGAATGTTGGACTTATAGAGACTGCTCGAAGACTTGCGTCTTTTGAGACCATAAGTTAATATTTATCTGTAGGTTTTGCTTAAGATTTTATAAGTGAATTTTTTATTAGTTGTAATAAATGAGGATTTCTTAAATGGCAAAAGAAGTAAGATTACCTCAGCTTGGCCAGACAATGGAAGAAGGGACAATTGTTGATTGCCTGATAAATGTCGGGGACGAGGTCAAAAAAGGTGATGTTATTTTTGAGATAGAGACTGATAAAGCAACACTGGAGATGGAATCACCTGCAGGAGGTTTCGTCAAGCATATTCTTGTCAAGGTGGATGAAACGTTACTGGTTGGCGAACCGCTTTTGGTTCTCGGCGACAAGGATGAAGAAGTGCCGCAAAGCTTTGTCGATTCTCTAAAAGGTGGGGCTGCTGCTGCACCTCAGGCAGCACCGGCTGCCCAGGCCGCTCCTGCCGAGCCGGCCAAGGCCGAGCCTGTAGCTGCTAAACCAGCGGGCAAAATAATGGCATCGCCTCGGGCAAAGAAATTAGCGGCGGATCTCGGAGTGGATCTGGCTAAAATTACAGGCACCGGCCCAGCAGGGAAAATCACCGAGCAGGATGTCAAAGCAGCCGCCGAGGCCAAACCGGCCGCAGTAGCACAGGCGGCGGTTTCTGAGGCAGAGATCAAACTCGGACAGACTGTACCTTTAAACAGACTGCAGAAAATCACTGCAGAAAGAATGCTCAAATCCAAGCGTGAAATACCCTGTTTCTATCTGACGGTCAGGGCCGATGTCACGAAGATGGTGGAATTGCGCAGCCAAATGAACCAGAACGGCGATATGAAAATCTCCTATAATGATTTTATCATCAAGGCAGTTGCGACGGGTCTTGAAAAATATCCGATTATGACAGGCCAGTTGGACGGCGAGACAATCAAATTGGCAGAGACCATCAATATTGGTTTGGCGATTTCTGTGCCGGACGGCCTGGTGGCTCCGATTCTCAAGGACATCAACAAGAAGGACGTTAAACAAATAGCCGGTGACAGTAAAGCCCTGATTGAAAGAGCTCGCAGCAACAAATTAGCTCCAACGGATGTGGAAGGCGGATGTATTACCGTGAGTAACCTCGGCGCCTTTGGTATAGACAACTTCATCCCGATTGTTGTGCCGGGCCAGTGTAGTATATTAGGGGTCGGGCAGATAACCGAGACCTGCGTGCCGGACAATGGAAATATCCTTGTGCGGAAGTTGATGAACATGACTTTGTCCGTGGACCACAAAGTAGCCAACGGTGCATACGCAGCACAATTCCTGGACTTTGTGAGAAAAGAACTGGAAAATGCCGACTTTTAGTTGATGAGCAGTTAAGGAAGCATACATCGACTTACAGATATGATTAATTTTACGCATATACGCATCTATTCAGAAAGGAGCGTTTGAGATGGCCAGGAAAATTGAAGCAGCTCGGTTGCCGAGTATAAGGAAGGCTACGCCGAAAGTGCCGGTTATCGGTGTTTTTGCAACATCTGATCCGCGTATCGATGAGGACAGCCGGATTCGATGTCGGAACATTGTGAAGATGGCTGCCGATACAATTAACGGTGCGGTTGTTCTACCGGATAAGACACCGGTCCCGGTTGTTTATTCGACCGTATTGGTGGATGGCGAGGCACAGGCTGATATCGTAGCTCAGCAGTTTCGCAAAGCCGGCGTGGATATTATCGTGCTGGTGCCGGATACATGGGCATTCCCACAGCTTACGACTATATCACTGCTTCAGCAGTTTCCGACGAGCACGCCAATCAATGTCACCTGTGGCAATAGCGGCCCCAAGCCCGGCGTTGTCTATGCCCATGCTCTCAGTGGAGCGATAAGCCAGTACGGACGACTGGTTGCTCTCAATGTCGGGACATGGCCGGATACAGGGATGAATCCTAAGATGACCGAGCAGACGGCCAGGAACTTAATTGACTGGTGCTATGCCGCAGTGACACAGGTCGCGCTGCGCGGGCGCAGGGTCGTAATCTTAGGGCACGATTCGATGGGAATGGAAACCGCTCTGGCACACATTCTTCCTACGAGGAATACATTTGGCCTGGAAATCACGCGCCTGGATATGAAACTCTTGGCTGACATGCTGAATAAGAAGGCGTATGACGAAAAAGAGCTAAAGCAATTACGAGGTTGGATTAACAGACACATCGGTAAGCGTCTTGAGCTTCGCGATGAAGCGGACAGCGAGCGATTTAACCTGTCTCTTGGGATGTACTTGATCGTTCGTGACCTGATGGCGGATCTGAACGCTGTCGGCGGCGGTTTTATGAGCCAGTTGGAATGGGGCTCGGATCCACGCGGCATTCCGTTGCCGGTAGCCGATGTCATGGAGAGCCTTTTCAACGCCACATTCGACCATCATGGGCGAAAAGCTCCGGCTCCGTATGCCACCGAAGCCGATGTCCAGGGACTGTTAACCATGCTGTTTATGACATACCTGTCCGGCGGAAATCCGCCCTTGTTTATGGATTTCCGAAAGGTCTGGGAAGCGTGGGAAATCAAAGCTCTGGCCGAGAATATCGGCATGAAAAAACTCGATAAGAAAGCCGACTGGTATCAAAAGGGGCTGGTCGATGGTGACAACTCAGGTAGTGCCGCGTTTGACTGGGCGGCAGAACCGGGGGCCTCGATCGCGAAGATTATGAAGGGCGTTTCGATGCCTCTGGCGGACGAGTTCTACTTCCCCGGCGGCGGAAACTCGGTGACATTTATGACGCCCGCCGGAATCGAAGGTATCGCCGGCCGAATGGCGTACAGCAGCGCCAGCGGAATGTTCAGCATGATCTGGGACCAGGCCTA
>CAZFOQ010000254.1:0-3789 GCA_964520535.1 uncultured Pirellulales bacterium
TCACTGTCTTCGCACCTGAATGCAGTCCATCTTTGTATTCGGGATCTAAGATGTCCGTCCACCAGTTCTTGTGTTGGATGGCGTTGGGATCGGCTGGTAAGGTATTTTCCGGAACACTGACAAGCTGACCGGTTTTACCATTCAACTCAGGAATTTCGCTTTTAACGACGTACGACCATTCTCCTACAAGTTTGGGAGACCAGCGTACCTTATAAATCCCATTACCGTAATAAAAGCCAAAGAATTCCTGATTGCTGATAATCAGACTGAATTGTGACTCATCCCTGGCAGGACCAATGTCCGGGCCGTTCAGCACCTGCTCTATAATGCAGAACACCTCAACTTTATCTTCAAGCGTAGTATGGCCGTGGAATACGGTTTTGGGTCGTACAGTAACTGGCCGGAAGCGTCCACCCCAGCCACCATTTTCGGGATCCGCTGGATTACCGTATAGCATGTAGCTCACGCTGGGCGTATCACCCATCTTGATGCTGCCTCCATACCGGTTTTCACTATAGAAGTTCCCAAGTGCGCCATGGCCCTTTAAATAATATTTAGCAAAGTTCTCGTTGCGAAGCTTTTCATCGTCAACGCCGCCATAATACCAACCGCGATAGGTCGAGTTGTTTTCAACCAACCACAGGTCTGGGAAATTCTGCTCGATATAATCATACGAATCGCCTCCAAATTTCTTATTGGGGCCACCAATGTAATAAACTCGGATCTTATCAATAATGGACGGGTCGTCGTGAAGCGCCTGACCAACATCTTCGAGCGATGCCCAGCACAGAATATAGAGCGGTCGTTTATCCGCTTTGCGTGCACATTTTATGATCCATTGTGAACCCTCCGTAGGTTCCCGATAGCCCTTACCCGGCGCCAACTTATCCGCACCCTGTTTGGTGATGGCGCGTAAGGCATCAGGTGTAGGATATTTGTCAGAATGGGAGCGCAGGTTTTTATAGTCCTTTTCGTAGAGGTCAAGGACCCGGTTAATATCTTTTATTGATCCCCACGATCCAGAAGGCGAAGCAAGAATCCCTTCGGTATCAAACATATCCGCATAGAGCAGATAATGGATCATTGATTGATAATCGTCGGGATCATCGCCTCCGAGATCTGTAGAAACAATAACGCGATGACGTTCACCGGAGAGGGCACCTTTATCCTGAAAGTTTTGGTTTGTCGTGCAAGAACTAACAAATACCATAATTAACAAAATGAATAATTGTGACATATTCCGCATGACATACTCCTTTTTGTTTGCCATTTTTTATTTCTTTTTAACACCGGCTCCAGTTGGCAAGACCTATTCAAGATCCCAGAGTCAGACCTATCCTTTATGCTATTTATCTAACTTGGTTTCAATTTGGCCAAAGTAAAATAGACAGGTGACCCTTGAAACAACCTATCCATTGAATACTATTTTGTGGCCAAATCGGTGATACATTGCTTTGCACTACTTAACAAATCCATTGAGTCTTAACCACTGCTGACATAGTGTTGTCCATTCTGATACCGGTCCCGGATCTTCGTTTAGCAAAAAACCATGGTCTGCTATTTGAAAAATATGCATTTCAGCCAGAACCTGCGACTGTCTTAAAGCAACATAAAATTTCATACTATTCTCCATTGGCACCCCGTGATCGTTATCACCGTGCACCAGAAAAGTTGGAGGGGTATTTACATCAACGTGTTTTTCATTTGAATAATACTCAATGAGTTCAGTTGAAGGATTTTCACCGAGCAATGCTCTACGTGATCCGGCGTGGGCGAATGGATCGGAAAATGTGATTACTGGATAAACCAGTATCATAAAATCTGGCCTTGCCTCAACAGATGCCAAATTGCCGTATAGATATTCCTTGTCTTGATAATGTATTCCTACGGATGAAGCCAAATGCCCACCTGCAGAAAAACCTATAACACCTATTTTGTGAGGATCTATATTCCACTCTTTAGCCCTGCTTCTTACAATCTGCATGGCTCGTAAACCATCCATCAGTGGTGCTGGATGTCCGAATGTCCGCAAACGATACTTTACAACAAATGCCGAAACGCCCAGCGAATTAAACCAGTTCGCTATCGCTTCACCTTCTGCTGCATAAGCGAGATTTATATAACTTCCCCCCGGAAATATAACGACAGCAGCTCCATTGGAAATATTTTTTCCGGCAGGAAAAGGAATAATTTCGGGTGCCAGTATATTGCCAACAAACCCATCTCTAACTTTTTCATCAAGCGGTTGCCTCTGTTTAACAGGCATATCACCCGACCATAGAGGAATGGGTGCGGCAATAGAATGAGTTGTTATTAAAAGACAACAAACGAAAAGGAATGACTGTTTTACACTCTCCCGAAACATAACCATACTCCTATGCGAATAAAGGGATCTATCTATGAGGTTATCAATTTCACACAGCGAGTGGACAATGCATGACACTCGCTTTACCTTGACGGTTCTGGCGACGCCGGTTTCTGGCAGCGGAGCATGAAGATCCCAGGGTCAGACCTGTCCTTTATGCTATTTATCTAACTTGGTTTCAATTTGGCCAAAGTTAAATAGACAGGTCTTGAAACAACCCGATCGCGAATCTCTTTTGGCTATTTAATTCTTGTTGAAGGATGTTCATACTCAACACAGGCACTTAGAAATGGTCCAAGTCCATTGCCATGATTCGAAACAATTGGTACACTCATATAATATTTAAATGAACCATCTCGATTCTTACTCAACCCGGCACCCTCGCAAATCCTGTTGAGAGAGACCTTGCCATCTTTCTCACTGACAAACGTTTTAACAATACCTTCATATCCTTTTTTTCCAGCCTCAAGAAAACTCCGATTAACATAACCGAGCCTGACCGCTTTTAAAATCGCATACGTAAACATGCTTGAACCGGATGCTTCAAGATAATTACCCTTTTCATTACCCTTGTCAACAACTTGGTACCAGCACCCCGATTCCGGATCCTGATATTTAACAACCGCAGTAATCAACTGTTCCAAAATGCGAATCATATCACCGCGTTTGGCATAATCCTGCGGAAGGTGATCAAGAACATCCACCAGTGCCATGATATACCAGCCAATGCTCCGTCCCCAGAAATTTTTTGAACACCCGGTAATTGGGTCAGCCCAATTCTGTACTTTTTTCTCATCCCAGCCATGATAGTAAAGCTCGGTAACATCATCACGCGCATGCTTTTCCATCAGAACAAACTGCTTAACAACATCATCAAGATCAGCCTGGTCGGCATTCTTGAAAAGAACCGTATACTCGGCATAGAAAGGTTGTCCCATATACAATCCGTCTAACCACATTTGAGACGTATACCTCTGTTTATGCCAGAAACCACCTTCAGAGGTGCGTGGATGTTTCCCGACATCCAACTGAGTGCGAAGTGTACTTGCAGCCTTTTTGTTTTTTTCTTCTTGGGTCTTATTATACATGAAAAGTACTGATGCACCTTCTCGTATGTTATCGATATTGTAGCCACTCATCGAGTAACTATCTATCGAACCATTGGAGCTAACCACGTGGTCGAGCGTATTCGCGATATAGGTGTAGTACTTTTCTTCACCTGAACTCAGATATACATTCTGAAAACCCTTTAAGACGGTGCCGACAACATAGTTCCACTCTCTATTCCCCCCGCCAGAGTATCTGTTGGGATACCTGCTCATTATTGAATTTGCCATCTTCTGAGACATTGGAATTTCTTGTGCAAAACCTGGCCTGCCCCAGTTTTTAGTACCAGTTTTTATGAGAGTATACCGCACATATTC
>CAZFOQ010000255.1:0-1093 GCA_964520535.1 uncultured Pirellulales bacterium
AATGATACCCCCCCGCCTCGCCGACGTCGATCGCCTGCACGATATTCGGATGATTGAGCCTTCCCGCGGCCTGGCCCTCCTTATAAAACCTCTCGACATACTCCGGATTCTCGCTGAACCGCTTCGGCAGAATTTTGATCGCCACAATCCGATTCAAACTCAACTGCCGCGCCTTATACACAATCGCCATCGCACCGGCACCGAGCTTGCCGAGAATTTTATAGCCGGGAATCTGATGGGCCGCGTCCTTGCTCTCGCTGATACTGCTCTTCAATCTCTCCGCCTGGCTCTCCGTGATATAGCCAAGCTCGATCATCAGGTCTTTGAGGATGATCGGATTGATCTCCCGGCGGGCCTCCAGCAGCTTCAGCGAATCGCGCAGCTCTCCATCGGTGCAGAGCCCCTGCTCAATCGCCATTCTCCCAAAGACGGTATCGTAATTTGTCTCGTTCGTCATTGACATCCCAAAGGCAAACCGATGAAGCGCTTAGTGATGAACCAATCCTTTGGCTTTAGTCTCAAAACCCGATAACATTCCAATTGCGCTAATTATCGGCCGGGAAAAATACATTGTCAAAGAAATTCTGCCGTTTCTTTTTTGAAAACAGGAATTTTACACAGGCTCAGTAAGAACGCAAGCCCAAAACAAAATCGACCCATTAACCCTCCGAGTTTAGATGTTTTTACCCCGAAAAACGCCGTTTGTTATATCCGTATTGCACATTGCGTATTGCGTATGTCGTTGTCATTGCGAGCGCCTTCAGGCGTCCCATAGGGAGAGCTTGCCCCTTAGTAGCAAAGCAACGCGGCAATCTCTTTTACCCCGTGAGATAGAAAAGGATTATCTAATGGGGTGAATCCCGTGATGGACTTGGCCATGCCTTACGGCAGATGCTGCTATTAGCTATCTCATGGGATAGTGCTTCGTAATTCTGAAAAAAATCTTGATTTTTTTCATATCCCTGCCATAATACTCCCGTACCAGCGAGACCGGATTTGCAGCTTTGATAATTTTGTCATCTCTGCCTATGGTACGCCCAAGGCGGAACGCAGGCCCCATGGTACGAAGTCGAGAGATCTGTTTATTGAATCA
>CAZFOQ010000255.1:1193-3785 GCA_964520535.1 uncultured Pirellulales bacterium
ATGGTGTGCCCTCGTGCTTCGTAGCGACGCTGGCTTCGCAGAGTAGTACCGCACCATTGTATTGCCGCGAGAGACGAGATACTCCATTAAGGGACGCCTTAGGCGGAGCGACGATGGACGAGATACGAATTGGTCATTCCGGGAATGAGTCGGAAACCAGGCTGAATAATGGTGTGCCCTCGTGCTTCGTAGCGACGCTGGCTTCGCAGAGTAGTACCGCACCTGCACCATTGAAATAGAATGCAAAAGTCTCTGCACATGATTTTTGCCGATTTGAATAGATATCAATGAAATATATTGTTGCAATAATATCGGGTATTTTCATGTTCTTTTCTGTCGGATTTATTTTGACTTTCATCATGTTATTGACATTCCCGCATACATGGTTCGGCATAAAGCTCAATCTTGGTTTACTATCGGCGAACTTGCCGTCTATCATTGTAATGGTATTATCGAGCATCGCCGCTACAAACACGCTTCGAGCATCCTTAAAGGCCAAAAGCTTCAGACTGTACAGGAAGAAAAAGATAAAAAATGATCATATAAAAAATTGAAGCGGATAAAATGAAAAATCGTAGAGTGGCGGCTGGCCAATAAAATAGTTGAAAGGAGATAAAATGGCAAATTTTAGCAATCGTATTATTAGAGCAGCCAGACTGGATGTTGCCTTATATGAGGAAGTCGAGGCTGATAAGTCTGCGTTAGGTCAGGCTATGGGCGTTGTGGTTCTGTCCAGTGTTGCAGCTGGAATAGGAAGTACTTCAAAAGCGGGGCTTTTCGGAATGCTGATGATGGTAGTTGTAGCTCTTGTTGGATGGTATATCTGGGCGTACTTGACTTATTTCATTGGTACAAAATTGCTTCCAGAGCCACAGACTAAAGCTGATCACGGAGAGTTGTTGCGAACAATTGGTTTTTCGAGTTCTCCTGGGCTGATTCGAGTGCTTGGCATTATACCGTTTTTGCGAAGCATAGTTTTTACCATTGCCGCGATTTGGATGCTGGTTTCAATGGTAATTGCAATTAGACAAGCTCTTGATTATAACAGTACACTCCGAGCCATAGGGGTCTGTGTCCTCGGTTGGATTGTTTATGTTGTAATGTTTATATTATTGTCTTTGCTTTTGGGTGGCTTTCTAAGGTAAGCGTCTGGCCTAACCGAAAAGGATATGTTCGTACCTAAGCCGGATGGCAAAAAAGCCATCCAGAGAAAAACCAAAGACAGCTAAGTCGTTATGATATGTATCACGAATAAAAAAAATAATAAATTCGATGCGGAAAAGAGGAAACGCAGGTTTTCATTAATGATTTAGGAATAAATGATGAATCCAATAGTTCAATGTATTGAAAGTCTTAGGATTAAGCTCGACAAACATCGAAAACGTGACCTAAAGGAATATCCAACGCGAACAATATTTATAGATCCAATGTTGTATGCTCTTGGCTGGGATATAAGGGACCCCGATGAAGTTGAACTTGAGTATCCAACTATTGATGGGAAGTCCGTTGATTATGCGCCTAAAATAAATCGCAAAGTCGTTCTCTTTATTGAAGCTAAAGCATTAAACGACTCATTAACAGATGTTAAATCTATAACTCAGGTTGTCGGTTATGCTGCTAACGCAGGTGTTGAATGGTGCATTCTAACCAACGGTATTACGTACAAAGTCTATCGAAGTACTGAAAAGGCAACGGCTCCAGAAAAGTTACTTTTTGAAATTTCTTTGGACCCAAAAGAAACCGAGGGTATGTCAATCGAACAAATTGCAGAACAATTTGAACGGTTCTCGCGTGATTCAATGGCAAGGGGAGTACTTGATGAAATTGGTGAACAAATCTTCATTACAGGCAAAATAAGAAAAGCGTTAGACAAACTGTTTATCGACCCTCCTAACACATTAGTCAGGCTTATACGCTTAGTAATTGGGGATGATAATATTAAGCCAATGCATGTCAAAAATGCTCTGAAAAGGCTATGGAGCCAAACATCAGAAGTTGAGATTCCTGCCATTTCCAATCTTCCCAAAGAAAATTTAATTGTAAGCACAACTAAAGCAAGAGGTAAAGATTACGGTGAAGAACATCATATAAAAGGCAAACCACAAGAGGTTATAGAGTTGTTTCGTATGATTGATAAGTTTTGTAGAGAGCTCGATCCAGGAGTCATTGAAAAAAAGCATCTTGCCAAGTATGTAAGGTATAGTCATGGTAAAAATATTTTTTGTTGCGTTCATGTTTACAATAATGGCCTTCGCGTTTGGTTGAAACTGAACTACTCTAATTTGGAGAAACCTCCTGAATATGTTCGTGATGTGTCACATATTGGCCACTGGGGGACTGGCGATACTGAGTTAGCAATTGATAGCTTCGAGAGATTTCAAAATGCCAAAAGATTGATAACAAGGTCATTCAATGAGAACATGTAAAATGAACGCTCTCGATAATAGGAATGAATAAAAATTTGAAGCGGAAAAAATGAAGAATCGTAGGTTGGCAGCTGACCAATAAAAGAAAGGAAAGAATAAAATCGCCGAAGTCTAGGAGTCTGTCGGATTACCTCACATAGTTTCAGTAATTTTGGTCACTTTATAT
>CAZFOQ010000256.1:0-3733 GCA_964520535.1 uncultured Pirellulales bacterium
AGAATCAAACTGAAAAAACTATACCCGACACTGTAGCGTGGACAGGATACTAGGGGCGCACCCCGTTTTAATTTCCTAAGACAAGCGCGAGCTGTTTCACTGCTGAACAATTCTTTTCTTTCGTATGTAACCACGGTAAAGAAAATAAAATATGTGTATTAACATTTAATCGTCATTTTCTCTGCTAAAATCTTTGTCTTCGGCAGTTTGGCCCGCATCCTTGCACAAATCGCCTTAATCCCGTCGGCGATTTCCTCTGCGGTGTTATCCTGCCTGTTAGAGTTGTTCGTACCGATCATCAGCACTGCCAGCTTGGGGCTGATGCCGTCAATCTCGCCATGGTCAAGCCGCCATAGCACATGCTGTGTCCAGTCGCCGCCAAAGCCCATGTTCACGGCATTGCGCGGGGCATAATACTGCGCCCACACGTCTTTGCCGTCTCTTTCCCAGAAGTGTGTAATCGAATCACCAACCATGATTAGATCAACATTCCCCTGTGTCACCCGATCCAAAACCTGCTGATGACGCGGCATCCACCATTCCGTGCTCTCTCTCGGTTCCGGTGTGACTGCCGAATGTGTTTTACCAACCAAACCATACGGATCGCGTGATTGTATTTCCAGATATCCGGCAAAAATCACCGTTGCCATGCACAGAACAAATAAACCGAGGCATTTACGCTTCATTGCCAAACCTTTCAATAAACAAGAGTGATCATATCTTTTTTATGTTCAACCTTTTTTTATAACCAACTGAAAAAACAATTAACCATTAACACGAAATAATCAAAAAAAAGCCCTTTGGTGAAATTAATAAGGAACACTGACTAATAGTAGATTTGTCATCGAACGTCTTACCATAATCAAGGAACTCCAGGTGATCTACCTTGGGGTGGGAAATCAAATTTCCTATCAGTAGTCGGTGTCGGCCTCGCCCGGGGTGCCGCCGCTGATGGAGCTGGCGTCCCAACCGCTCCTGTCATCCCACAGGGCCAGATCCGGATTTGCCGTATCCTTGACGGTCAGTGAAAAATCATCGCCGTCCGTAACGTTGCGCCCAAAGCCGTACTTGTTCTGGTGCGATTCCAGAAGGCAGCAGTTTTGTTTTCCTTGGTTGCCTGTTTGACGCCCAGACGTTCGGATTCCTTGAGATGGCCCAGATAGGAGACTACCCGTTGACGGAGACCCCGCACAATACGATAAGACTCCACCAACGCCCATCAGGAATGCTTACAGAATGCGGTTCGGTGTGTATATAATTGACAGCATGGGCAAACACGTTACACATCCTACCGGCTGGTGTTATCTATTACAGGCTGGTCCAAAAGAGCGTGAGGAATCCCGATGCGGGCCAGGCGTTTGCGATATAAGACCGACGTGGTATCCCGTTTACACGGATCGTGCAGCAGGGCTCCGCTAATCAATACAAAGATCGGCACCGACCACTGACAGCCCAGGCAGATGAGGTGGGCCAGCCACCAGTTTGCGGTCTCAGGGGGCAGTTATGGTTGTGCGAGCTCTTATATCTTGTTTGGCATCAACATACGTTGATTTAAGGGGTTAGTAAGAATATTTGCCTTTTATCCCGGTAATACGGCTATGAACGTGATACCAGGCTTCTTGATCTGAAATCTTGAAACGGGCCAAGCGTGCCATGAGATTTCTCCCTTGAAAGACACTTCCCTCAAAAGTCCAAATTGGAGAAAAAAAGCATCAATAATGCCCCAAGAACATGGTTTTTTAGTAAATTCTCAGAGTTCTGAGAAAGGCGTCTTGAAAAACAATACCCACATGTGATAAAATCGTTCCTGTCGGTTGAAATCAATTTTCTTATCGCTCATTGATATTTAAGTGTGCCGTAGATTTGGTTGTGACCGATTGAGCGGAACCCGAGTTATGGTAAGCCTATCCCGGCTGGCTGGGAAGGATTTGGCGATTCAGGAGCGGCCAAAGATGCGGTGCAAAACGGAAAATTATTTCGTGCATAGTCATTGACAGGTGGTCTGATGAAGAAAAACGGTTTTACACTAATAGAATTGCTGGTGGTTATTGCCATCATTGCTTTGCTGATGGGGATTTTGATGCCGGCTTTGAGGGCCGCCAGAGATCACGGCAAACGGATGCATTGTGCAAGCAATACCAGAACCCTTTCATTGGCCTGGGTTATGTACGCAGAGGATTTCGACTATCGCCTTGTCAATCCCAAGGTCAAAAGCGAGGAGAGTATAAAAATATCGAATGAGCCGCTGCCCTGGGCATTGGTACCAGAAAATGAGCACGCCTCGGTTGAGGCAAAGACAGAAGCGATTAAAAAGGGAGCACTGTATCCCTACGTAGGCAAGTCTGTGGACGTTTATCGGTGCCCTGCGGATCAGCGGATTAGAGATCCTTACCAGGACGCCTTCCGAACCTACTCCATTATGGATGGAGTTGCTGGAGGAAGCTGGCCCAGTCACGTGAGTGTCAAAAAGCTGACTGAAATCGATCGTCCGGCAGAAAAGTATATATTTGTGGAAGACTATGACCCCCGGGGTATGAATCTTGGGTCATGGACCATGAATATTGGAGAACGGGCCTGGCTGGATCCATTGGCAATTTGGCACAATCGTCGCAGCACATTGGGATTCGCTGATGGCCATGTAGATATTCATCCTTGGCATGATAGGACTTTTCTGGATTGGTGCCAATCTGGAATCGATAATCCGGGTTCATTCAGTTTTGGGCATTCTCCACCCCCAGACGATCGAGAAGATTTGGATTGGATGATCAGATATTTTCTACGTGAGTCACCCTGATACAGCAATAATACGGAGTAAAAGATGAGAGGCACTTCGATAGTCTCAAAACCGAAGGAGCTTTGCGTTCACTGTCGATGGCCTCAAAACACCTAAAAGGTATATCAGGAGTTATTCATCATTCAGATCGCGGCATCCAGTATTGCTGTTCAGAATACATCAAGAGGCTTAAACGAGGTGGGTTTCGTATCAGTATTACAGAAGTAAATCATTGTTATAAGAACAGTAAGGCGGAACGTTTGAATGGTATTCTCAAGGATGATATACGGCGCTTCCAGGACATGACCAGGCCTTATCTCCACTCTCACTGAGTGGACAGGGCCGATCTTGCGATACTCCTGCCTGCCGAGTTTGTCGTTCAACTCATTCAGAAAAGCTGGATCCCTATTGAGGTCGATCTTCTCAAAGAAGGAAGGTTCCAGGGCATCGGCCAGCAGAGGGCAAGAGCTTATCAGTTCCGCAGCGGTAGTTGCCTTGGGGTACTTTTTTCAAGCGAGAAATCTTCGGCTGCAACAACAGTGCTAAATGTAAAAGCAACAATCAAAGTCAACAATATTTTACTAAGTTTCATCAGCGTTCACCTATAGCCACAGTTTATAGATGGCTGAACTACTTATTGCTAAAGGCGCTGATGTCAATGCTATGACCTCATTGTGCCAGACGCCAATACAGTTAGCCATACCAAGAAGAAACACAGCCACTATCGAAGTGCTGCGTAAGCATAGAACAGAAGAATAACAAGCACAAAATAGGACTCATTTTCTTGACTCGGTGACTACAACCAGTGTACAACCAGAAAGCCTATTATCTCACCACTTTAAGGAAATGCTGATTTTTTAAGTGCAATTATATCAGTAACTTAGAAAATCCAAGGGAAATGTAATCATATTGCACTAAACGGCTCCGCCGCAGGTTTTTTCATGGATTCGTGGGGTGATT
>CAZFOQ010000257.1:0-2544 GCA_964520535.1 uncultured Pirellulales bacterium
AGTATGAACATAACTTATTGAGCGAGTGAAAGGATGAAGCTATGCATCTGACAAAGAATATGACAAAAGGGTGTATTGTAAGCATCATGGTGGTAATGGGCTTGATTTTTTATACCCATTCTGTTCCTGTTCATGCAGAAAAGAATGAGGGTTTGGAAAATACTGTATATGTCTCTATCAGCGGAAAATCAGAGGGAGCTGATGGTTCACTGGATAATCCGTTCCCGAGCATTGAAGACGCCAGAGATTATTTAAGGACCAAAGATCTTGATGCTGAAAACAGGGGTCTCATTTATCTTTGTGGAGGTCGATATCGGGTCGTAGAGAGCATCAAGCTGACGGCCGAGGATTCTTATATTACATTGGCGGCATACCAGGGAGAACCTGTAGAAATCTCGGGGTCTCTGACGCTGAACAATGGGAACTTCAAAAAACTCAGCGAGGTCAAAGGGGATAAGTATTCGTCCGCAGTCCGCCTGCAGAGCAGCGTGTCAGATAAGGTTTATGTATATGACCTGGGTGCCGAAAATATTCCGGCAGGTGTAATTTATAAAAATGGATTTAACTGGAAAAAGCAGCCCTTCCAATCTGAATTAGTGGTGGATGGTGTCTTGCAAGTCCTGGCGCAGTATCCCAATTCAGGAGTTCTGAATGAAGAAAATTTGGGTCGACAGGATTTCGGAGAGAAAGTCCGGATGTATTATTTTGACAAGACTGACGACGCAAAGACCTATGAGGAAATGCTGCAAATGCGGGCTCCCGTCTGGGACGTGAACTCACTCAGCCCTAACTATAAATCTTGGGCTCCGCCCTATGTTGACAACTGGACCGAAGAAGACAATAAAGCCGGGCAACCTGACATCAATCCCAACACGGACAATACACGATACGAAACGGACGGCTGGCTCAGTGGATATTTCGAGAACAATTATGCCAACGACCGCGTCAGGATTTATTCCATCAAAGATGCGTCCGCTACGTCTAATGCAAAGGATTGGATCTATTGCAAATACCCGAGCATGTATTCAGTGACCAGGAGAAATGGTGTAATTAGGCTTCACGCAATCAACCTGCTCTGCGAGTTAGATACCGAAGGCGAATACTACATTGATCGCTATAAAGGGAACGACATCCTTTACTACTATCCCAAGGGAGGAACGATCGGAAACAAATCGATATCGTTCACTGCCTTTGACCAACCTCTGTTGACGCTGGAGAAAGCCGAAGGAGTACAGATCCGTGGTATCAAATTTTCCGGAACCACCGGTTACGGCATTACCATGATGGATTGTGTTTCCTGCGCAGTCAAAAGCTGTGAACTGTACAACATTAGCCTGGACGCGATCCGCATCGGCATGAACAACGGCGTTTGCACTTCCGATCCATCTTACAAAACGTGGGGCGGCGGCTATAAAAACCTGATTTCCAATTGCACGATTCATGATATGGGTGGCGGCGGTGTTTTCATGGCTGGAGGTGATCGAAAATCGTTGAAGCGTGGGGATAACCTAGTGAGAAACTGTGAGTTTTATAATCTTTCCAGATTGGCCACGTATACGCCGGCCGTATATCTGGAAGGTGTGGGTAACACTGCCGCATACAACTATATTCATGATTGCCCTCATATGGTTATCCAGATTATGGGCAACGACATGCTGGTTACCCATAATAAGATTGTCAACACCTGCTACAATGCTAGCGACCAGGCGCCGATTTATAGTGGTCGCGATTGGGGCTGGCTGGGCAATCAGATTACGTATAACTACATAGACACGGTAAGAGCCAGTCATGGCAGCAACTATGGGATTTATATGGATGACGGCCTCTCGGGCATGATTATTCGTAATAATATTATTCGGTCTGTAAAGGGTAAAGCCGTTTTTGCCAATAAGGGCTATGGGCACTATGTGACTGATAACATCATTATTGACTGCAGAAGCTATTTGGAAGTATGGCAATTTGTCCGCGATGGAAAGTATCGCCCGGTGGCCAACGAAAAGGTGATGGCTTATCGGTTCTTTTACGGGTTGAGGTCCTACGAAGAGGCCGTCGCATCCGGTGACGAGGCGAACAAAAGCACAAAGGGGTATTACAATACCGCAGAGAATATTCGGAAATGGTATAAGCACTATAACGCGCTGTATAACAACCTGCCGGATTACAGCAAAAAGAAAGAACACGCTTTTGATCTTTCGAAAAAGTACTTGCCTCTTGGATTTGTTAGGAATAAAGATAATTATTCAGAACACTCTATGTGGTCTGATAAGAATTCCATTTTAGTCGCATCGAATATTACTGCAGTAAGAAATATTTTGGTGAAAACCGGAGGACTGTCGGACGCCCAAGGCGCGAAAAACTATAATGATCCAGACACGTTTAACGTGAAAGTACATAAGGCTGATAGTGCAGATGCCTTGGGACTGGATTTGGCCACCGGAAAAATCAGCATCCAAAGCCCTCTTGCCAAAGATAAGAATTACGGTTCCGACTGGATAAAAGAATGGAACGGAACCTTTGATGTGGAAAAAGCGGGAACGATTGCAG
>CAZFOQ010000257.1:2644-3730 GCA_964520535.1 uncultured Pirellulales bacterium
GTACGTTTTCTCAAAAACCACCGACAGACCCAACGAAAAGATTGACCGTAATCTCAGCGCATCAAGGCCCTGTGGTCGGCTCAATCCATGCGGATGTGCTGTTAAGCAACAACCGTTCCGGTTTTGAAACCGGACAGGTTGTTAAGATAGACGGAGTTTATCACATGTTTGTCAATGAAATGTTTGTACGGCCTCACCGGGACATGCGAATTGCATACTGGACAAGTCCTGATGCCGTAAACTGGAAGCGTCAGTCGACCCTGGTCGAGAGCATTCCGGAGCGATCCCCTACCAATCCAAGATCGGAAGTGTGGGTAACGGGTGTTGAGTATAATGATGAAGAATGCGCCTGGAACATCTTCTATGTGGCGTACCGCTGCGGGGACGAAGAAAAAGGAGAGTTGCCGCAAAGCGATTACGAGGGCAAAATCTGGCGGGCGAAATCCGTCATTAAAGGACGAAGCGGCATTGCTGGGCCTTATGCCGACATGGACATTATATTGCAGCCCGATGAAAACTCTCAATCCTGGGAAGGTCAGCAGGCAGTGGCGACATTCAACCCTTATAAAGCCAACGGCCAATGGTACGCATTTTACGACGGCCATAATTATATTCCTAAGGGCCCCTGGCCGATTGGAATGGCCACCGCGCCGACTCTGAGCGGCCCTTGGGTGCGCATGCCGGAGGGGCATAATCCGGTTCCGATCGCTGAGGTTTTTGCTGAAAATCCCCAGGTAACAGAACTGAAAGAAGGCGGCTTTCTGACGGTATTCGATTCTTCTGGAGACCAGGAAATCGGCTACAGTCTCTCAGAGGATGGTATCCATTGGAGCCCGGAAGTAAGAATTAAAGTGCAGTCTGGCAACAACGTATGGGCGCTGCCCGGAGATCATGCCATGCGTACGCCGCTTTGTGCTATCGAAGAAGAGGATGGTACTTTCACGGTTATTTATACGGCTAAAACAGAGTTTGATGGGAAAAAGTTCTACGCCATCGGACAATGTACGTTGGCTTGGGAGTAAGCATTACTGAGTGCAAATATATTGCGAACTTGCCGCTATTCATAACATTAGCAGCAAGTTCGCA
>CAZFOQ010000258.1:0-3728 GCA_964520535.1 uncultured Pirellulales bacterium
CATATGCTTTGGCCACTTTGTCGCCCGCATAATTGTACCATGCGTAGGCGTTCTGACGTCCACTACTGATCTCTTCGAGACGGTATTTTTTTATTCCGTCCCGGTCGCAGAAGAATGGACGGTTCGTTTCAATTTCGTAGAACCGTGCCCAAATCGGTGAGCCAGAGGGATCTTTGATGAGGTCCCGTTTCACGTAGCGAAACCCTTCGATCTTTGACGATTGATACCACGCCACGCCATCTTTGACAGCGCGAATGACTTCGGGAGTCGGCTTGTCCAGACTCATAAGGAATATCAGGATACCAGCGCTTTCCCCACCACTGAGGGATGCAAGTTCGTAGCCGCGGGCGTTCGCCGGAGCGAGGGTGACTTCATCGTGCTGGGCACACCAGACCGTGGGCGTGCCATTGATGATGACTTGGCATTTCAGGATACAATCAATACCGCGGTCAAGTGACTTCTTCGCTGCCGCGCGGCGATCCTTATCGAGGAATGCATAGTCCTCGGAGATCGTAATATCACGAAGAAGCGCCATGAGACGGACCATACAATCGTCGTTGAAGGTGATATGCGTGTAGTAACCTTTGCGCAGCGGGTAATACTGTGGCCATCCGCCGTTCGAATACTGAGCCTCAAGGATGTGATCGAAGCCGGTGAGAAACGCTTTCTCATAGCGTTTGTCGCCCGTTGCTCGAAAGGCGCGGGCAAGGTTACGCATCTCGACCGTAGTGGCACTATTGTCGAAGGTTCCCCGGAGCTTGGCGCGGTTGCCGGAGAATTCACTACTGGAGCAGTCCTTGTTTTTCGGCCAGTCTCCTTGCTTGGACTGCCAGGAGAGGATGTGGTTCAAGGCTTTCCGTCCTTCGTCGCTACGGAACCAGCTATGGGGCTTCTGGGTAAAATCCGTCGTACGCTTGGCAGCGTAGAGTGATGGGGAAAGAACGAAGACGGCAATGAATAGCCATCGAATCAATATTCTGCGGCGTATCATCATTTCTTAAAAACCTCCCCTTGAAATCAGGATAATGATAGGCAATTTGATTTCCACTGTCACGAAGTTCGATACTAATATCCGGGGATCGATCACTTGAGTAAGCCTCGCCCCCATAAGCCTAAAGGCTTGAGGCTTGAATCCAGCCTAAGACCAAGAGGATGATCTAAAAAAGGATCCAGACACCTTTAATTCGTCCGGTGAGCCTCCCCGAGATCAGCGATCTGCTCGTCAGTCAACGCAAGTCGGAAGATCCGGAGATCATCCAGGCCGCCCTCCGTGGGGTTGTCACAGAGATAGGCGTCGCCGATGGTCAGGCGCTGCGGATTCGAGATATTGCCCGTCCGATCGATACCGTTGCTGCTGAAGTTGCCCGGCTCAATGGACTTTAGAAGCACGCCATCCGCATAGAGTTTCAACTGCTTCTGCTCCGTGTCGCGAACCATCACCACATGGACCCAGTCGCCAGTGATGAACGGATCGATGCGGACCTTGAGCCGTGAAGCGACATCGTCATCGTCAATGACAAAGGTCATATTTTCATGGTTGGCGATGTAGAGTTCCCAACGCTTGCCGGTCTGGTTCGGAGCGCCCGCGGAGTAGTCGCCCTTACAGATGATATGTTCGGAGCTTGGCGAAAAATCCTTAGGCCAGCGCAGCAGGAAGGAGACCGAGAAACTCTCCTCGGAAAAATCGAACGCAGGATTATGTGGAATGAAGATGCGGTCATTGGCCCCGTCCAGATGCAACGCCCCACCGAGTTTACCAGAGATCCACGCGGTCGCGGGGTCCACGTTGATCAGCGTCCCGTTCAATCCGCCGATCACATCGGTGACCACGATGCCTTTGCCTTCGTCCAGTGGAAAATGGGCCGTCATCGGAGGGAGCTGTTTCGCCTTGTTGAGGTTTGCATCTGCAGATGCCCTGAGCTCTGCCACTGCAGCGATCTGTGACTCCGTGAGAGCAGATCGGAAGATCCGAACATCCGCTATTTCGCCTTCCAGCGCGTTATCACGGCGGCTGGAATCGGCGATAACCAATTCTCTCGGATTCGAGATGCTCCCGGTTTGATCGGTTCCATTGTAGCGATCATTGTTGGGGTCGTTTGACTCCTGAAGCTTGCCGTTGAAATACAGCTTCATCTGCTTTGCTTTGCGATCGCGAATCGCAACCACGTGGACCCAGTCACCCTTGAGAATGGTTTCGCCAGCCACCCGGAGCTCTGACTTGTTGGTGTTATCATCGAGGATGAAGCTAAACCCTCTGGCCCTGATGTTCATTTCCCAACGCTTGCCGGTCTCTCCGGGAATGGATGCCTCGTAGTCCCCCTTGCAGATAAAATGCTGGTGGTGGGGAGTGCTATTTTTTTTCCATCGCACATGGAATGAGACAGAGAAGGACTCGTCAGAAAAGTCGAATCCTGGGCTGTTGGGGACGACGACACGTTGATCAATGCCATCCAGCTTCAGTGCCAGACCTTTCGGACTTGAACTCCAGGCGGTGTCGTCAGCGTTCATCAGTTTTCCTGTTGTTCCGTTAATCAAATCGGCCACCACGGTGCCCTTGCCCTCGTTCAGCGGAAAGTGAGCTGTCATCGGAGGCATCTCAACCGCGCCGTGCGCATTGAGTGTGAATCCCGGGCCAGTCGCAACACAACACACACATAGGATTAACAAGAGTCTATTCATCGATATTCCTTTCATGTACAGAGTCAAACAAAAATGCTTACTTCACTGGTTTCACGTTGTTCGCTTGGTTGGTTTAGTCCACAGACACGGTGGGGTCGGTTCCATTGAGAAATTCCTCGATGTTCGTATAGCCATCATTATCCTTGTCCTGCGAGCCATCGGAACCGTCACTCGCACCAAGGCCGAACTTGGCTTCCCAGCTATCCGGCATGCCGTCGTGGTCGGTGTCGGCGGACGCTGGTGTGCTTTTCAGTTCCGGCCAGCCACCCGCAATCTTGGGATTGCTAACAAATCCGTTGTCCCCTTTGATACCCGTTCCATGACGGACATCTTCAATAATACCCACATCTATCACATCACGCTTCGGCAATGAGCAGCCTGCATGCTCCAGCACTGATTGGTAGGCAGCTTCGGCGGTTTGCTGATTAATGGGCATGAAGTCGATAGGCTTATCAAGCTTCAGTCCAGGAATCGCGTCCAGATCCACCTCAGTATCCTCATCTTTTGGAAATACGCCTTTCCAATTATCTGCAGTGACCTCGGGACTGCCAACCATGACATTGTCGGCCACATACCAGCGGCCATAATCAGCAGCACCATTGCGCGACCAGGGAGAACAAATCCTTGTCTTGCGGTCGGGTTGCGTTCCAGGACCCGGCTTGAAATAGTTGGCCACCATATTAATACCGAAATGACTCATTGTCTTATTCTTCTCGTGATTCGATGAAGCGTTCGTGGGTTGCTGTTTTTCGCCTCCATAAACACTTTGAATCTTTCAATTGTATGTCACATTATTTCGGTAATCGTTGTATCCGCCACCGGAAGCGAAACGGGGATTGCGGGAGAAGTTGTTGGCAATCAGATTATGATGGTAGGTACCGTGGTTATTTCCCCAAATGCCGCCAAATTTATGCGAGCCGCCACAGGCTTCCGCAATCACGCACCATTGAATCGTGACGTATTCGCCATGGTAAATAGTAAAAACCTCATCGCTACTCCAACTGGCTGACACATGGTCAATAATGACATTCTTATTGTATCGGCCCGAA
>CAZFOQ010000259.1:0-3702 GCA_964520535.1 uncultured Pirellulales bacterium
GGCTGAGTTATCCGGTCGTTCAATTATCATAGGACACGAGGGAATTTTGAGTTTTGAGTTAAATATAGCGGGTAGCGGAAAAAGGCAGTTCATTAGTTCATTAGAGAATTAGAGAATTGGCGAATTAGAAAGCGGAGAAAAGAGGCAAATCTTAAAAATCGGTGGCAGCCTCATTCCGAAGGGATGGGGATGGCGGAGGTAAGCGCAGTGAAGAATCTCTTTTATATGCACGATTCCCAGATGTTTCGCAAGCTCAACATGACAAATTTGGGGCAAAATAAATGCCTCACCTTTGGTTCAACTGTGTTGGAGGTATTCGACAAATGTCGAAAGTATTCTACAAATCGACCCTTTTTATGCAAAACAAAGCCAATTTTCGAAATGGCCAAATGAACGTAAACTTAAATAAAATAAAGGATTACGGTGATTTTCGGCCTTACGGCCGGCGGAAAAACAAAGCCAATTTTAAAGGCAGAAGTCAGAAGACAGAAGGCAGAATGCAGGAGAAAATAAATATGTGTAAGTATCTGTCCAATAAGGAAATACGACCGTTATTTCTCAGGCTAATTCCTTTAATGACTCTCTGTATCTTATCGGGGATCGGCATTAAAACGAAGCCAATACGAACCCAAAACGAACCCAAACGAACCCAATTAAAGCCAATTTTAAGCCAAAACGAACCCAATTCAAAGCCAAAACAAAGCCAATATGCTGGCCTTTGGCCAGAAATCCTAAGCACGAAACTTGTCCTGAGCGAAGTCGAATGGATCCGAAATCCGAAACAGGAAGAATGGATACCAAATGACAGAGAACGAATTTGAAAAAAACAAAGCCAATTTTAAATAGGCCAAACAGATACTGTTCTCGATGCGGCAATTAGGTTCATAATGGAAAAAAGAAATTCTTTGCACTTATGACCAAAGCGAAATATGATAAAGCAAATATATCTTAAAAGGCGGCACAAAATAAGCGTGAGTCCCAACTTATTTTCTATGGGACGCCGATTAATATTAGAAATATTAAGATAAATTTGGGAGAAATAAAAATGAACGAAAACCAAGGCGGTCCGAACAATTTGCTGGATACTACCGATTGTCTCGAAGCTGTTGGAGTATTCAAGGGATGGAAAAACTTTTTATTCGTTGTCATTATTATCTGCATTTTGCTTTTACAGATATGCTTCTGGCTTGTAGATACCGATTTGATTTCTGTTCCGCTGGATGCCGATATCGCAATTGCCGGAGAAACTCAAATTACTATACTACCGATCGTGGCTGAACCCGAACAGGACATCGTGCAGGATGTCAATGAGGCCATGCAGGAAATAGCTTCTGAACCAAATCTACCCGCAGAGCCAAGTCAGCCTGCAGAACCGAACGAGCCTCTGATACCCGATGAACCTGCCGAGCCGAACCAGCCTGCAGAAGCCAATGTACCTATGGAGCCCGATGAACCTGCAGATTCAAATCTGCCTCCTACACCAGAACAGACATCAGAACCCAATGTGCCTGTGGTGCCCGAGGTGCCTGCTGTGCCTGAGCAGCCGGTAGAATCAATGACCGAAATAGTTGAGCCGGAACCGCCTCAACCTTCTGATGTGCAGGTAACAAACGATTTCCTATTCGGTATCACATTTGATCACCTGGTTTGGTTAATTCGTTTTGTTAACGCAGTGCTAATACTAACAGCCACACTTTATTGCCTGACAATGCTCTTCTCTTTGAAAGTTTCTATGTTGGGACGCCTTGGAGGAATTAACCATATCACCAGAGCATTTTTCCTCTCCCTGCTTGCACTGGTTCTGCTGTTGCCCTGGCATAAAGTCTTTGATTGTGTGGCTATGGGTGCTATTTTTACTACCGATGAGTTGGTAGACTGGTTTTCAGCCAAAACAACGGATGATATATTCAACATTGTCATTTACTACTTGCGGTTCTGCGGCTTTTGGCTGCTGATTTTGCTATTACTTATCCTCGCACAGATCCGCAGCTCCCGCTGGGCAGGTGCTATTCTACGCCGACTCGAAATTATTTAAGGGCACCGGGCTCTCTTATCGGGAGAATGGAAATGACGCAGCTTGAACGTATTGGGATATCGCTTGATAAGGAGTTGCTTACGAAATTCGATAGGCTTATCGCCGCGCAAGGCTATCAGAGCCGGTCGGAGGCGATACGCGATCTTGTACGCCGGCAAATAAGCCGGCAGCAACTCGAGAATCCCGATGCCAAAGCTGTTGGTGCCGTATTTCTTGTTTACGACCATCATGCCACAAAACTGATTGAATCGCTGATAAGCCTGCAACATAGTCATACTCCTGATGAATCCCTGCAGATAATTTCTTCCCTGCATGTTCACCTGGATGAGCACGATTGTCTGGAGATAATTGTACTTCGGGGATGTGTTAGTGAAATTAATAAAGTGGCAGAGAACATTTTAAGTATGAAGGGAGTCAAGCTGGGACGCATCAACGTTGTTGCAGCATGACTTTGGATTGACGTTTGCCCGGTTAAAAATTAAAATCTCAATCATAGATTGAATTGGGGCGATTAGCTCAGTTGGCTAGAGCGCACGGATCACACCCGTGAGGTCACAGGTTCGAATCCTGTATCGCCCATTAACACAAATCCTTTCCAGAACAGAGCTTACTGCCATAATCATAATATTGCCCAAACTCACTAAATACGCCAGAATAGGCCTGAATATACACCATTCTACACCAAGAATTGCAACGATTCAAGCGCATTTGATCAAATCTTCGACCCACACTCTGCACAATAATTCGGATTCCCAATCAATCTCTTGTCACAAACCGGACACCTTCGAGTGAAGCCGATTGCTCTGCCGCTCACATTTTTGGGATTAACCAATAGTATTAACAAGGCAACGATCACCGCTATCGCGGTCCCTGTAAGAAATTCCTCCCGCAACCAATTGGCTTTTTGTTCCACTCCACTTTCAGCAAGCCAGTTTGCAACCAACAAAATGTTCCCTGCAAGAAACACAAACCCAATCAATCCAAAAAAATAATTTTTCTAACTGTCAGAGTCATCATTTACCCTTTCCAAAAAGTTAACATTACCACATCCCAATATAGCGCATTTGCTCAAAAGCGCAAGAGAAATCTTTGAGATAAGTCTTGGAATTTACATAAGTTGCGCGCGGAGGCGCATTTACATTTTTAAAAAATACTAAAAATTTCCTCTTTATATATCTTTGTTCACATCTGCGTCTTAATATACGGACTTGCACACGCCAAATTTATTATGGCCATACGAACTTCTTTATTTTTTCTTATCAGTTCTGATATGACCTTAGCAAGCTCCTCTTTGCTTATCTGATTCATTAAGACCAATTCTGAATGTTGTATTTCCATTTTTATTACCCCTCCAATATAAACCATTCGAGCCTTACACCAAAACCAGCTTTCCTATTGATCCATATCTCAGCAGGTGCTTCACAGTCACTGTATTCGTATCCCTGCCGTTCAAGCTCTGTATCGATTCCCATTATCTGTGTCATCTCCGAGCTTTAGTTCAGTCACTGCTCATTTCGTAGCAGTGGCTGAACCTTCTCAACAGGCTTTTTGAAGACAATACAATACTCGTGCTTTATGGGGACATCTTCCAGCTTGCCATATCGTTTGCGGTCACTAGTATCCTGTCCACGCTACAGTGTCGGGTATAGTTTTTTCAGTTTGATTCT
>CAZFOQ010000260.1:0-3697 GCA_964520535.1 uncultured Pirellulales bacterium
CATTTACAGATGCCAAAAAGGATAAACCCGGGCGGTTTGCTTTAGCCCAAGGTGGCACGATATTTCTGGATGAGATTGGCGATGTCTCTGCTTCTGTTCAGGTTAAACTGCTGCGTGTTTTACAGGACAAGACTTATGAACCGGTCGGTGGTATTTCATCTGTGAAGGCCGATGTGCGTATCATTACAGCTACAAATAAAAAGCTCGACGAGCTTGTCAAAGAAGATAAGTTCAGAGATGATTTGTATTATAGAATCAATGTGATGAAACTGGAATTGCCCCCGCTGAGGGACAGAAAAGAAGACATCTCGCTGTTAGTAGACCATTTTATCAGCAGATTTAACCGGCTGCACAACAAGAATATTTGCTGTGTTACAAATGAAGTGACAGCGGCTCTATTGTCTTATGATTACCCAGGCAATGTACGTGAGCTTGAGAATATTATTGAGCATTGTTTTGTTCTCTGTGAGGGCGAGGTAATAGAAGCCAGACACTTGCCTTCATCGGTTTCTCCTTCCCTGAAATCCGAATCGACAAAAGACAGTGAGCCAACCACTATTAAACAAATGGAGATTATTCTGATAAAACAGGCACTTCAACGAAACAAAGGCAACAAAACCGCAACGGCTAAACAACTCGGAATCGACAAAAGCACATTGTTCCGCAAAATGAAGGCATTCGATATTACAGACAAAATCAGCTGACGGTAAAATTACAAAATAGACAAGACTTATGAAAGTATTTACATTTAAAGAGTCAGCAGTGAAAAACTGAAATTCATCAATTTCGAGGTAAAAATATGGACGAATTAGTCTTTGTATGCTTAGTGATAATGAATCTAATTGGTTTCATTTCCAGCTTTGTAATTACATCAAATCCGGGATCAAAAGAGAAATTTTTAAAAATGCCTAAAGTCTTTCAAAAAGCAGATGTTTTAGTTTTTTTTGGAGTTCCTATATTTGGTTTACCTTTGGCAACTCAGCCGAGATTTGAATCAAGTGATGTAGTCCTCGTTATTGGAATCATTCTTGTTTTATTATCTGTACTCATATGGATACACTCTTTTAAACAGATTGGAATAATTCCAGGCGTAAGACAAAAATCAAAAGTAATCACTACCGGTATTTATGGTATTATCAGACATCCACTATATTTAGGGAGTATTTTTATGATATTAGGATTAACTTTGGCCTTTAGAGCTTATTTTGCTCTTGTTTATGCGCCGGTCATGATTGTTTTTTTTACAATAATGACATTTACAGAGGAGAAGTCATTGGCAAAAGAATATGGAGAAGAATATCTTGTGTACAAAAGAAATGTTAAATGGAAGTTAATTCCTTGGGTGATATAAATTGAGTTCCTCAAATAAAATAGCCACATCTTTATGTTTCAAATGCATGCCTCAAAACAGACTGTTTAGGTCGAAACGCATATCTGAGAAATCACTTATAAAAGCAACTCTTGGAGTTGGATTTGTGCAAATCTCGATTCGGATTCTTTCCAGAAGCAAGCCAGTATATAGCATTTTGCAACATATGCAACGTAGGAAGTAGCGCAATATGCAACTATCGCTGTGCCTAATGTACTAATAACAAGTATATCTTATTTCTTGTAACCTTCCTCAATATATAGACTTATAGTGCCTTTTATCTTTCCCGCCTATATTCTGGCATATCAATTGCGAAAAGTATCTCTGAAAGGCTTATTTCAATGAAAGTAGCAATACCAGTATATGGCGATTATGTTTCAAACGTATTCGATTTTGCCCACAGTCTTTTGTTGGTGGACATCGAAAACGGCAAAGAAATGAATCGTTCTGAGGTTGCATTAGAAAGCCATTCGTTATCACAACGCGCAGGTCAGTTAAAAAAACTTGGAGTAGACATACTTGTTTGTGGAGCGATTTCACGGTTACTTGCCAATATGGTCACAGCATCGGGAGTCGACTTTCTACCGTATGTGACCGGTCATGTTGAGAACGTACTTGCCGCATATATGACCGGACAACTGGTGAGACCGGAGTTCAGTATGCCGGGTTGCTGGCCCGGTGCACGAAGAGGCTTTGGACGCAGGCGGCGAGGTTGTCGATGGCGAGGTGGATGACGCTAAGAAATAAATTGACCGGACTGTTTGTGACATTTTTGTGCAACTGAGGGGGACGGAGTCTAAGCAGAGCAAAGAAAGGAAAAATAGAATGAAAATAGCAATAACATCGCAGGAAAAAGAGCTTTCAAGCGAAATTGATCTGAGATTCGGACGGGCAAAATTTTTGCTCGTAGTTGATACCGAAACTGATGATTTAGAAGTGCATGATAATGAGTTGAATTTAAATGCTGTTCAAGGGGCAGGTATTCAAACAGGGCAGAATATAGCGAATTTAGGTGTCGAAGCGGTGATAACCGGCAATGTAGGGCCAAACGCTTTTAAAACGCTCAATGCAGCCAATGTAAAAATATTTCTCGCTGAAAAGCAAACTGTTGCCGAAGCGGTGGAATCTTTCAAGACAGGAAAATTAAAAGAAGTTAAACAGGCTAATGTTGAAGGACATTGGATTTAGAATTCAAACGGAGCAAGGAAACCAATGCGTATATATCTGGATTGTATTCCGTGTTTTATCAGACAATCGCTCGATGCGGCAAGGCATGCGACAGAGGATGAATATGTCCATGAGCAGGTAGTACGTGGAGTGATTTGTCTCGCAATTGATATGGACATGAGCCAGTCACCACCGGTAATCGGACAAAAAATACATCGGCTGATTCGAGAACTGGTGGGAGTCGAAGATCCTTATCATGGCGTTAAGCAGCGGTTTAATAATGCGGCATTGAAATTGTATCCCAAGTTGCGTCAGTTAGTCATCGAATCCGAAGATCCGTTCGAAACTGCAGTTCGTCTGGCTATAGCAGGAAATATCATTGATTTTGGAGTCAAAAGTCAATTGCGGGAAACCGAACTGGAGGAAACGATAAACCAGTGTCTTTCTGAAGAACCTTCAGGTATGCAACTGGAGGATTTTCGCAACGCAGTAAATAAAGCAGAAGATATTCTTTATATTGCAGATAACGCCGGTGAGATTGTTTTTGACCGTTTGTTGATTGAGCAAATGCCCATAGACAAGGTTACTGTGGTTGTAAAGGGCTTACCGGTAATAAACGATGCCACGATAGAGGATGCCGAGTTTGCTGGCCTAACCGAGATGGTAGGAGTAATCGACAACGGCTCAGATGGGCCGGGTACCATTCTGGAAACATGTTCACAAAGTTTCCGAGATCGTTTTGAAGATGCTGACCTTATCATAGCCAAGGGGCAGGGCAATTACGAAACTCTCAGCGATGTAGATAAGAATATATTTTTCATACTTAAGGCAAAGTGCCCTGTTATTGCAAGGGATTTAGGCTGTGAAGTCAGTGAGATGATTTTGAAAAAGAGCGAAGCTTTTAATGATATTACAGATTTAGTTAAGGAGGCAGAATAAATGCCAAGTTTTGATGGTACAGGACCGTTAGGTCAAGGGCCAATGACAGGTAGAGGTCAGGGTTTTTGTGTTTTAACAAATTCCAAAGAAAACCCGGGCCAGGTAAAAGGTATTGCGGGATTACAGAGTGTGCCCGTTGGGCAAGTAAATGGAAATTATGAAAATTCTGGAAAGGAGGTGATTAACATGCCATTTGGAGATGGAACAGGTCCAGCAGGATTA
>CAZFOQ010000261.1:0-3693 GCA_964520535.1 uncultured Pirellulales bacterium
CCTTAAATCGGTTAATAAAACAACTTAACATTAGGTTTTGGGATAGGTTCTAATTCACCAATTAACTAATTAACTATTTTGCGAACATGCTCCAAGCTGTGATATTTGATTTTGACGGCGTCATTACTGATTCGGAGATTCTGCATCTTCGGGCCTTTAATAATGTCCTGGCCCAGTTCGGCATCGAGATAGACAAGAAAGATTATTACACCACCTATCTTGGCTATACCGACTCCGATTGTTTTAAGCAGCTCATCGAAAACGGCCTTTTGAAAATCGACCGGCAGAAAATCCCGGAGCTTATCGAGCAAAAGAATAAGGTCTTTGAAAAATTGGCGAGAACCGAAGGCAGGACAATCGAAGGCGTGCACGAGTTCCTGAACATGTTAGCACAAAACAATATCCCGATGGCAATCTGCTCGGGGGCACTTCTGACCGAAATCGAGCTGTTATTGGAAGAAGCGAAGCTGCGGCATTTTTTTACTACAATCGTTTCCGCCGAGCATGTTGGTAAAGGCAAGCCGCATCCGGAAGGATTCCTGCTGACTTTGAAAAAACTCAATGATGGCCGTGACATGCCTATCTCAGCCGAACAGTGTGTAGTCATTGAAGATTCACTCTGGGGCCTTCAGGCGGCAAAGGCTGCGGGCATGCACTCTGTTGCCGTTACGAACTCCTACGACGCCGACCAGTTGCAACTGGCTGAAAAAATCGTTGATAAACTCAGTGACCTGAATATAGAAGATTTACAAGAACTTTTCGCCTGATTTAGGCTGTCATCTCTGCCTAAGGCATGCCCAAGGCGGACCGGAGCAAGCGTTTAGCGTAGAGCGGATAGGGGATAGAAAATACGCGAAACGCATCACGATGGATGAGAGACGATGCATGAGCCACGAAATATGAGTAAAGAAAAAGCTTATAGTCCTTTTGATTAATCAAAAGGACTACGTGCCTTTTAACTTTTCTTAATTGTAGAATTAACTCATTGACTAATCAGCTAATCAACTAATACCCTCACAAAACACCGGGAGACGGGGGATAATGTACATCAACCCGAAGGGTGGAATAAGACCTGTTCTCGAACAGCAGCGAATGCATCTTCCATCGGCAGATATTCGAACAATACCCACCACTTGCCGGTGTGTCGCATGTACGCGAGATTGAACCGGCCGGTGGACATGTACTCAAGTCGGGTAAAGCTGTCCTCGAAAAAAGGCGACAAGGCGTTCGGGCCGGGACAGGCATATCTGGCACGGAAATACAGGCAGTTTTTATGCCACTTGGTGTAGATATCGACGATATAGTTGAACCTTGGATTTTTGGGCGGGGGCTTGAGATACTTTGGCTTAAACAATGTTTCGATGATTTCGTCGGCTTTAGCGGTAACCTGCTCCTTCACGGCCTCCGGCACGCTCGAAGGTTTCTTTGGCGAGTATATCCATTGTCGCGGTTTTTTGGTCATATTAGCATTATACAAAACTCCATACACATCACGCAATACAATTCACGAAATACAACTCACTAATTCGCTAACCAACTCATCCGCTAAAAAACACGCCGTTTATAGTGGCTGTCTCTAGTTTTTATTATAGTCCGGCATATATCAATTAACCAAATATTGGTACGAAAAATCGCACCCTACGAAACTATGTCATTGGGTTATTTCTGGCACCGCAGTGAAAGTTGTTTGTTTTGTTTCAGTTTTTGTAGTTGTCTTAGTAACCTTGTGTTCCAGTTCTTTTGCAACATCCTCAACTTCTTCAGATGTTAAAAACTTATGAATCCATCGGGTTGACTCATCACAGTTAATTTCTGTTTTAGTAATAATAGCAAAAGGTTTATTCTTTGCCCATTTACGAATAGTTTTCCATTTGTTTGATAAGTACCACGCTGCACCACTTGTACCCCACTCTTCAAAACCAGCACAGCATATCCATGTTCGTTCAGGATTACTATCAGGATTTATTTTAATAATAAAACCATAGGCTACATGAGAACTAAATTCGATAATTGGTAGTTTTGAAGGCCGATGTACTATGAAAGACTTATCAGAGTCTTTATCACGAATGCGTCTAAAGTCTAAAAAATGATTTGAATCATTTCTTAAAATGTCACAGGTTTTTAAATTTGTCCGACCACCAATAGATATAAATGATATATCCATTTTTTCATCAGTATCAGCATCAGAACTAATAATTGGTGGTTTATTAACCATTTCCCCAAAAGAATAGACTAAATATCCGATAGCCCGAGTAGTAGAACAGGAATTGATAGTTGTAAGATTTTGAGTTCTGCTGTAATTATCCCTATGGACTTTAGGTGTGACTTTTTCGAAGACTATTTTCTTATCTTTAGGGACAAATTTAATGTTATAAATGACGTGAAATTCTTTTCCTGCATCTCTACCAAAAACTTGCTTAAATTTCCATGTTGATAGCCAAAGCCAAAGTTTTTTTGCTCCTTTTATGAAATCTATTATATCCTGTACAGACATATTAAATTCCTTCTATACCGGCTTATAAAGATTGTCTTCATATTGAATACCACTTTTATTATGGTAATCTCTAAATGATTCATAAAGGCATATAGATTCCTTTGGGAGCTTGTCATGATAAATATCATAAAACCGATTTACAAAACTTTTAGAAATCCCCCGCTTACGTCCTAATACACTTGGATTGATTAAAACGAGTTTCTTTATTTCAGATTGCCGAGCTTGACGAAGAAGCCATAGAGCATAAAAATCTGTGAGGGGTAAGCTATATCCCCAAATTATAATTTCATCTGCAACACTCAATTCTTTAGCCGCTACATTCCATATTCGTCGTATGAGCGGATATTGGCGATACCCCTTATTCAAAACCGGTGGTATTATTAGAAACTCAAGGGGTTCGTGACAATCTGAACAAAAATGTGTTTGCTTTGGCTCTAAGACAGGAAAAACTTTGCTTGATGCCCGGCAATGCTCGTTCGAACAGTAAAACCAATCAATTGAACCGTGAACCTTTAAATAGTAACCAATTTCAGGTTGCCATTCTTGATACGGCAGGTCAATAGAAGCATGTTTATAAGTCATCTCTCCTATTGCTGACAGGTTTAATATAAAATTCCAGTAGGGGCCTGTTGCTTTGTTCTGATTAGTTTCATAACGCTCTTTCAGAATATCTTCTCGATTCAGTACATTGTCCAGTAATAAATCCCAGTTAAAAGTGATTATTGTATCACTTGGTTTAATTATGGAATAAAAATCCTCATATTCTCCGCTTCTGCCGACAATTTTCTGACCAAGTTTAAGGAGAATATCTTGAATTAACCTTAAAAGCTCACTACGAATTGCAAGCAGCTTTGGGGATGGACTTCTTTCGATTTCAATTTCTATTTGAGTAAAAAAATCCTCAATATTTATGGAACCTCTTGTTAAGCTTTTTCCAGTTACTTTCTGTGCATAATCTAAGACATTTTTAAACTCAGAATCTGAGCCAAACTTTAACTCAGCTTTTCTTAAAAAATCATTTATAGATGGAAATAATCCCTCGCTATGACCGATTGAACTACCAGCACCTAAAATAAATATTCGTTTATAATCCATTTAAAACTCAAAATTGTATTAAATAAAACGTATCTCTTATACTATTCTTCCTAGGAGTCTGTCGGAGAACTTCATTTCAAGGTGAGTGATCGTGCAATTCTCCA
>CAZFOQ010000262.1:0-3560 GCA_964520535.1 uncultured Pirellulales bacterium
TCAGGCACAGGAGGGATATGAGGAACTTCGAATTGTACAGAAACCTCTGCCTGACCACCTCCTCTTAATGATTCAGAGACTTGAGCGGAGGAAATAAATTTTACGTAATTTCCAGGTTCAATCATAGTTTGCCAGTATTTTGCAAGAATTCCGAAGTCCACGAAGTCAACTGTATGGTCCTTATTAATATCGGTTCCCTGGCACCAATCATTCAAGATATCACAGTAATCAAGCCAATGTGAGATGAAGAAATCAAGGTCATTCATATCCACATCAGCGTCAGGCTCGAAATCTCCAGGTGAGGAGCAATAGTCTCTGGAGCAATAGTTAGGGTCAATGATGCAATAGTTGGGGTCGAGACCGATAGATAAGATGTTAGGGTCAATCTGCAGGAAATCGACACTTACATTAGAGGCAGGATACTCGCCGAGATTTCTTATTGTGGCAATGATTTCAGCCATTGTTCCAGGGAGTGGATTAGCCGGCAGTATCTCCATATCTTCGAGGGCTATGGAAAGATCCACACCCATATGATAATTCATAAAATACAGTTCACTTCGGCCCGGCTCTGGCTTGCCTTCGAGTCTAATCTCTCTGCCATACATATTAAAGACTGCGCAGGGGTCAGAATCGTTGTAGTCCGTCTGCGTCTTATCGTAAATGCAGAACAAATCACCATTAGGTTTAAATGCACCACTGATAAACCTCTCGACTGCATCATCCCAGGTAAGCTGTCGCGGCAGAGACCAAAGCATAGTGGCTGGTTCGTAATAAGAGACCCAGATATCGTAAGCGGTCGGCAGGCAACTTAAATCGAGCAGGTTCGGGTCACTGCCATAGGGGTCGCCACAGTCTGAGCTGGTGCAACTCGGATTGATAATGCAGGCTGGGTCAATGCAACACGGGTCGATGCATTTCGGACCGATACAGCCGGGGTCGATGCAATCGTCAATATTGCAAATCGGATCAATGCAGGCTCGGCTGATGAACTCTGAGATATACGGCACGGATGCATCACTCCAAACCAACACTTTCTGACCTGTTCTTTTGTCAACAACGAGGTCAAAATCCTTGCTGCCCATCGAGGCACCAACCTTGAGCGTGTTAGCATCCTCTTCAAGGGTAATATCATCGCTGAGCATTGATTCACCCGGCGTGACAACCTTTTCAGAAGAGGTGACATCATCAAGCGTTATGATACCTCCCGTTCCTCTCGCCATGCGAATATCCCCTCCCTTTACCCAAAACAGCAGTAAATCACCATTTAAGTCATAAGCCAGCCTTGGGGCTGAATCGGTAAAAGTATCATCAGTCAGCCGGATGCAAGGCTCCCAGGGATTATTAGAACCATAATCGTTGGCATCATAATACCTCGCCATATACAATTCCTGATGACTCAGGTCATTAGCATCTGCGGTATTAGTGTCAACACAGTAAACATAAGTCGCGACAGTACCATCATACACCAATGCTGTGCCGAGAATCGTTCCCTCATCAGAAGCTATATTATAAGCTCCTGTACTCCAACTGTTTCCATCATATTTTGACCACATTATATCATTAAGAGCCTCATCAGAATCACCCCATGGGTCATTGTTCTTGTTTCTAATCCATACTGCAAGTATTTTGTTTTCATCAGGGCCGGCTATTGTCGGTGAGCGATCCAGCCAGTCATTGTCATATTTTGTCACCTGTTTTGTTACCCAGGTTCCATTGTCGTAAATACCTGCTGATATTTCTATCTTAGACAAGAATGTCGATAAATCATCATTATTATTCAACACAGCGCGAGCATCCTGCCAGATGCAGGCCGCTTTGCCATTACCAAACGAAATTAACTGTGGATTCATATCCGCTGTAAGGTTACCTGTAATCACGGATGTAGCCGCCGTCCACTCACCCCAAAGACTGTTATATGTAGCATACATCAATTCTGTTCGGTCAGCCCGACCCCTGCCTGTATTGTCATTTATCCATACTGCCAACATATCATCCTGTGGACTATCAAGGTCGCGAATCCTGACCACATCCGGCACAGGATATGGAAAGACCGCCCAGGACCTGTAGGGGTAAGGCTGCTCTGTTCCACCTTTAAGTGTGATTTCTCCAAAGCTGCCGGTTTCCGGATACAAATACTCCCTCGGCAACAGTCCAAAATTGCTCTGTTCCTGCGTTATTTGTGCTATACTCATCACAGACATTAAGTTAGATTCTCCGGGATTTTCAGACCAGTGTCTGCGTACCGGCAATCCGGCGGAAAAAGGCCCGAGCACAACGCGGACGCCGCCGAGCAAGATAATATAAGGTTCGAGCCAGGAACTTGAACCTGTCGGCGGGAACTCCAAGCCGCCATGGAAACCACCGCCGAGGTAACCTTCCACACAAGCTACTTTTGCTTTGCCGGCACCCAAGAATCCTTTGCCGAGCGGCTCAAATTGGAAATTGGCCAGCCAATTGGGTTCCCATCCCATAAGTGAAAGACTTGAAGACAAAAGCAAACCCAGCTCAGCCCGAAAATAGATTGGCACCGGCACAAATCCAACTGGTATTACTGCCACAATAATAGATGGTGTTCCGTACATAATATCGCACCCAACGCTAAAGGTTCCACCGGGCTGCCAGCTGTTACTTAACCAATGGAAGTTAAATCCTACCGATGCCTTGGGCTTGATGGTAACAGCATACGGCAGCTTAATGCCATCCTCCCCTTTTACTCCCGAACGAACCATTTTTTTATCACCCGCATCCCATCCAATAGTGAACATCTCAGCCTTACCATCGCTGTTTACTATGCCTGAAAGTGAGCCGCTGATATTCCCACCATGCTCCTTCTCCTCTTTCTTCTCTTCTTTCCTCGCGTCTTTCTTCTCCTGTTCTGTTTCTGGTTTTCTCCGTAGTTTCGCAGCCATTTTCATAAGCTTTTCGCCAAATACCGCTATCTTTGATGCAACCTCCTTTTGTTCAACTTCGAACTCTGCCCCCGACAAACCAAGCATTCGGTATTCGAAACCCTGACCTGTGGGAACCGGTATATACGGAATATCCATATCAACTCCCACAAGCTGTTTGATAAGTGGCGGCGGTTCAATCACATCAAGGTTAACTTCATACCAGGAAGACTGGTTTGTATCAGCGACGGCCTTGACTTTCAACGTGCCATAACTGTTACTGTCGCCCAGGATATCGCCGCCCATATCAAAGGCTCTTGAAGCTTTGTCGCTCGAGCAAGATTGTTCGTATAGTTTTTTAGGAGTCAACCAATAGATTTTTTGAGGGGTATTATTATTCCAATCAACTTTGACCTCAAAAGATTCCTGGAAAGAGATATTTTTGAGGTAGTAGGCATGCCTATCCGGACCGCAGTACTTACCGCGAACATATTCAACCACGGGCGAACCGTCGCTTTGGACCTGACCACCGCTGCCGGAATCGACCTGAAAGACTGGTGTCATTGCGACATTTAAGAAGGTTCTTGAGCTTTCTCGAATTGTTGTGTTTCTTAAAGCCGGCCAGTAGCCGTTAGGGTCCATCGCTAAAACCACAACTATTTTCTCACCGGC
>CAZFOQ010000263.1:0-3560 GCA_964520535.1 uncultured Pirellulales bacterium
CCCTGGCGCTATCAAAAACCCCTATCCAACCTCATAACTGCGTAACTTGGGCTAATACGCCTTACTTCTAACGGGCCAAGGAAGTAAGAATGCAGATTTATTGGTAGGGATTTAAACTTAAGGGGGCTTTTGCGCGGATAAAATGCAAGAGGCCATCTATCTTAACGACCAGTCAATACAACTTCTAAAAATGCCTGATTACAGAAAGATAGAAAAATGCGGCTTAGCTTTTCTTTATTGGCTTTCTTCTTATCGGCTTTTCGCGGACAAATCGGCTGATATTGCGAACCGCCTGCCGCAGACGCTGCTCATTTTCCACAAGGGCAATCCGCATATACCCTTCGCCGTTTTCGCCGAAGGCCCTGCCCGGAGCGATTGCGACCTCTGCATATTCCATCAGGTCCATCGCGTAATCGATAGTGCCTTTGCCTCTGAGGTGTTCGGCTGGTACCTTTGCCCATACGAACATTGTCGCCCGCGGCTTTTGCACTTCCCAGCCGAGCCTGGCAAGCCCATCGCAGACCACATCCCGCCGCGACTGATACCTCTCATTCTGAGCGGCAATATCGGACTCACACTCTCGCAGGGCAATAATGCCCGCTATCTGTACCGCCTGAAATATGCCGTAGTCGTAGTAGCCTTTTATCGTCGCAAGGTATTCGAGCATGTCCTTGCTGCCGGCGGCGAAGCCGATTCTAAAGCCGGCCATACTGTACGGCTTGCTCATCGTAATAAATTCAACGCCGATATCTTTCGCTCCTTTCACCGAAAGAAAGCTCGGCGCCTTATATCCGTTAAAGCACGTCTCACCATAAGCAAAATCGTGTATCACCGCTATCCCGAATCGCTTTGCCAAATCCACGACCGGCTCAAAGAATCCCTCATCAACCGTCATCGCCGTCGGATTGTGTGGGTAATTGAGGATAAGCAGCTTCGGCTTCGGATAAAGGTTCTCGCAGACCATCGCGATATTGTTTATGAATTTTTCATCGCAGCCGAGCGGCACCGATATCACGTTCGCGCCGGCCAAAGCGACGGCGTAATTGTGAATCGGAAAAGCAGGGTCCGGCACTATCGCTGTGTCCCCCGGCCCGAGCATCGCCAGGCACAGATGGCTGAAACCCTCTTTCGAGCCAATGCACGCTAAGACCTCTGTTGCCGGGTCGAGCTGCACGTTCCATTTTTGCTCGTATTTTTTTGCGATTTCTTTTCGCAGCCCTTTAATACCTCTTGACGAGCTGTACCGGTGGTTTCGCCGGTCCTGTGCCGCTTCGCACAGCTTGTCAATAACCACCTGCGGCGCCCGGTCGGAGGGATTACCCATCCCCAGGTCGATAATGTCGGCGCCTGCCTGTCGTTTCGATAGTTTCAGCGCATTCAATCGCCCGAACAGGTAGGGCGGCAGCCGTTTTATCCTCTGTGCCGGCTCAATCTTTTGGTCGGAAATCCGCCTCTGGGGGATGCCCATCTTAAATTCAGCCATAATCCTGTCCTGCAAATCAAAAACTCATCATTCAGTACCATCGGCCAGTCTACACCGAACGGATAAATTTTCAAACCATTTTATCCACACCCACCATTATTGCCGCGCAAGTTCCGCCGCAATTTATTGCGGGGTTGTTTAGCACCCCAAATTTATTTGGGTGGTCATGGTTAGCCCCGCCACCTGTGGCGGGGTCATTGCGAGGCCTGCCCTGAGCCGGTCGAAGGGAACGTACCCGTCCTGAGTTCTATCGAAGGATTCGATATTCCTTACCGTCATTCCGAGCGAAGCGCTGAAAGTCCGGCCCTTGGACGGATTGGACGGAACGCGGCATTCTCAATTATCAATCATCAATACCTGTCCTGAGTGAAATCGAAGGAATCATTAATCATTTATATGCCCTGCTCTCCTCTCCTGTTCTCCTGGTATCCACTTCCTGTTTACCTGATTACCTGATATACTTTTTTCTCCCTATTGCCAGCCCCGAAAGTGAAAATGTACGAAAGATTACGTACGAAATTATAAGAAAAATATGCAAAACAAACCCAATCTCCAAAAAGCCAAAATGAACGTAACCTCGAGGATAACAAAGCATTATTAAAACCTACGGAAGTCAGTCGAGCCATTCGTCTTGGGGGTCGAAGGCGGGGATGGAAACATTGACAATTCGCATCCTGCCGACGGCGCGATGGCGGCAGCCGGGCTTTATAAAGATGGCGGTAAAGGGTTTCACAGGAACGACTTGGCCATCCAGTTCCATGTGCCCTTCGCCCTCAAGGACAAGATAGACCTCCGTGAGTTTTTTATGATAATGGACCTTCGCATCTTCTTCGATATCGACTATGTGCATAGTGGCCACGGTATTATCCGAGCTGACAAAGGCCCGCCGTGAGAAGCCGCAGGGGCACTTGACGGCATCGATATCGTCGAACTGTGCTATCATATAGTTTGCCATATTCTGCTCCGCAAACATGCCTGATTTCACTCATTATAAGGCCAAAACTAAAAACTATTGAAATCCTGATAGTCGTGGTGTATATTCTGCCGCATTGAGGCGATTCAATCAAGACTGTAAAAACCTGTAATGGAGTAATTACGATGAATTCAAAAGCCAATGCTATAGTGGCACAGTCCGGCGGGCCGACCGCTGTAATCAATTCAAGTGCCTGCGGCGCAGTTCAGGAAGCGATGAAATCAGGCAAAATCGGCCGCGTAATAGGCGCCACCAACGGCATATTAGGCGTTTTAGGCGAGGATTTATTCGATATCTCCGCTGAAAAGCCGGAGACCATCGAGGCATTAAAGCAAACACCCGCGGCAGCCGTCGGCTCGTGCAGGTATAAACTGAAATCGCTCGAAGAATCCAGGGCGGATTTCGAAAGGATACTCGACGTCTTCAAGGCCCACGACATCCATTACTTCTTCTATGCCGGCGGTAATGACTCGATGGACACCGCCGATAAGGTCAACAAATTAGCCGCAGACGCCGGCTATGAGCTGGTCTGTATGGGCATTCCGAAGACGGTCGATAACGACCTTGCCTGCACAGACCATTGTCCGGGATACCCCAGCGTGGCAAAATACGTCGCTACGTGTGCAGCCGAAGCGGGCAGAGATACGGAAGCACTCTATACACACGACACGTGCACTATACTTGAGGTTATGGGCAGGAACGCCGGCTGGATAGCAGCAGCAACAGGCCTTGCTGCAACCAGCCCCGAAGACGCACCGCATCTCGTATATCTGCCCGAAGCAGGTTTCTCCTGGGACAAATTCGTCAGCGATGTAAAGCAAGTGCTCAAAGAACTGCGCAGGGTCTTTATCGTTGCCGGCGAAGGCCTCAAGGATGAAAAAGGCAAGTACATCACCGCCGACAGCGGGGCCTTCGCCAAGGACGACTTCGGCCACGTTCAGCTCGGCGGCGTAGGTGATATGCTCAAGGCCGTGATCGAAAAGGAAGTCGGCATAAAGGCCCGCTTCAATAAGCTCGGCACTAACCAGCGAACCGCCATGCACTTTGCATCGCTGACCGACGTCAACGAGGCTTATATGTGTGGGCAGATGGCTGTAAGGTATG
>CAZFOQ010000264.1:0-3545 GCA_964520535.1 uncultured Pirellulales bacterium
CGATTGCTGCTATTAACATAATTAGCTCCTTTCGTCTCTGCGACAGAGTCAGCTTCAACAGGCCTGAATGCATAAAGAACAACACTAACAGGCCGTAATATTTTTTGCTCACCCTGTCTAAATCCTGTCTGTAAACATTCGGCCACACGGCCGCTTAATTCTTTTCTGCCTGTATTGATAATCTTCACAGGTTTCATATATTTGGGATTAAATTCGATACCATGTTTGTATTTGATCAGCTCTATCTGATAGGTCATGAAAAACTGTATCAGCTGAACTCGGACCTGCTCAAGGACATTACAGAGCCATTTGACATTTGTATCCGTTGTTATACTCCATCTGTTTCTCGCCTCTTCGATGACATCAAATACTGGGAATAACAAGCGTACCAGAGGTTCAATGATATGTTCCTGATAGTGCTGCCGACTTAGTAAGTGGTTTTCTTTGCTTGAATTCTCCAAGAGCTTGCTTTTTGTAAGGAGTACTTCATTTTGTTTTTCAATTGTTTGTAATAAGTATATAATTTGCTGGCATTTGGTTGATGTTTCATTCATCTTCGAGCTTAACGGCAATAAATTCTCGCCTACTTGAGTTTTAGTTTCTGAAAGTACTGACTTTGTTAAATTTGAGATGAAATGATTTAAATGCTTAGCACCATCCTCAATTTGATGATCTACTGCGCTATTATCATTTTTATCCTCACTTGTTATATCTCTATTTTTTTCGAACATTTTGCATCTCCTTATCTTAAAAGAATGAATAATTAGGTGCCCTTATACATTAACGAAATCAGCGATTGTTTTAATCACGACCTGATTGACCAATTTCCCTGACGAATCTTTCTTCTTTAGAACTTTTATTACCTGACTAGCGAATTTTTTATCACGTGCTACAAAAATCATCTCATTATTTTTCACAATTGGTATCTGTGCTATTTCTATTAAGCTCTCAACCTCTCGTATCGGATCTGTCACTCCTATATTATAAAATCGACGCTTCCCGCTCTTTCTGTCATGAGAACCTGCATCCAAACGTTTTCCAAACAAATCTATTTCAAATTCCATTGAATTTCCTTCTGCACTCTCCCATGCCTTGATTAATTCAACAGCGAGTTCGTGTTCAAATCCTCCATTTGTCTTGGGTATGGGTTTTTCTATTCCTTTTGAATTCAGGACGATCCAACCCAATGGCGTGACATCGATAAAACTCAATCGTCCGATACAGCAAGTGACAATGATCCCTTTTTTCTCCAGTTGATCTGAAACCTTTTTTCCAGTTCTACGATTCAGTCCACAAACCTGATATAGTTGTGTCTTTATTAGCCAACGACATGTACCTGCAAGAACCAGAAATTTGACTTCAATTGGTGTCAAGCCAGGAACATTTTTAATTTCATTTCGGCTGACCGAAGATTCTCCGGCAGCAGGAAGAGCTCGATTGATATATTTAATGGCTTTGACTGATTTCGTGAATGACTGCACAATATCCTGACGTTCTTGCTCGCTGAGCTTCCTCGGAGGCTTGATCTCCGGGAATTGCCCATAGATAGGTTTCCCGTGAAAGGAGGGAATGAGCGCAGTGAAGGAGCCAGGCCCAAGAATCTGTGCCATCTGGGCCTGATCGTACGAGCAGCCCAAGAGCCTCTGGATTCGCCTGGGATCTTCGTCGGATATACCGAACAGGAAAATCGACTCTAAATTGGATAACAGGCGTGGACTCACCGAGGTCGAGATATTGTGACTCACAACGATAAATCCAATTCTGTACTTCCGTGAGAGGAAGCTCATTGGAATCAAGGGCGATGGGACACCGTATAAAGATTTTTCGTCTGTCAGAATCGTTGCATCCTCCAGCACGAATACCAACGGTCGGAACATCTCGGTTTCGCAGCCAGAATACTTGCGCTGGCTGTACACGCCCCTGATCGTGTTAATAACTGCATCGGTCGATGCTGCGATAGGGGCGTCCAGAGTAATTGTCACCAGTCCTTCGCGATGAAAAAGCTTATCGCGAAAGTCACTATAGTAGTAGTCATACACATCACCGAAGCTATTTTGAATATCTTTCAAAGCGTACAAAATGCTCTCTCGGTAATGGGTCTCTACATCCCCGCGTCCGGGTCTAAAATTCTCTATCGCTTGTATGATGCGACTCAAAGGAAGATACAGTCTGCGGGGTAGTTTCTTTCCTTCTTTTTTAGCGATATCATGCGCCAAACGCTGGGCATACAAGCGGCCGGAAGATTCTGCAAAATCACTAAAATGTGTGTAGAGATATGACCTTGCGGGTACGCCAGGTGGACTTTGGAGCCGCGATACCATGAACTCTTCGTATCGTAGAGGCAAAACCATTCCAGCCAGTTCCGGATCTGTAGCAAAATCGTCATACTCATTTTTTTGTTGGAATACAACAACCTGAAAGCCCTTCCTTATAAGCTGTAAGATAACGAAAAAAAGCCAGGTAGTCTTCGATGAACCAGTCCTTCCGAATACTCCGATATTGCAGAACGTTCTAAGCTGACCAAGCGTGATCGGGTCACCATTCGGCATGAAGCCACAAATAATATCATTAGGTCCACAGGCTATAGAGCCCGACGCCGGATAATTTGGCCACCATGGATCTGAGTTTATGGCAATTATTGACTGAGCAGATTGCTTGTCGATGACAAGTTTAAATATCTCTTCTAGGTCAGGATCTTTTTCGCTCATAGCCAACCAATAAGCCAATTGCATATTCGCCGGATTATCATACAAACGTAAATCAGGCCTGAGCATCATTTCCAGAATCTTGGTGTTTAGGAATAGATTTTCTCCTGGTGAATCGGGATTCCTTTGCGACTTCCCAAAATTAATCGGTGACATATCTTTTCTATTCTGTGATGAATTTCTGTACATTAAATTAATCCCATAGAAAGCTTCTCACTGCACTCCAGAATGGGCTGGCAATTTTTTCCGCACAGCTTCTGCAGACTTTGTTTTCCTGCTCATCTGTTTTAATTTGTTTGACACAGGCCAGACAAAACTCTCTTCCACATTTGGGACAAAGATGAGATTTTGTGATTAAACTCAAACAACACCAGCACTCGCGTATTTCTTGTGAGGATTTTGGTACAGTACCATCATCAAATGGTGGATCCACCTCTGTCAACTCTTCTGTTTTATATACACCGTTCTCCTCGACTGTTTCTTTGATCCATCTAAGTTCCACAATTCGTTTGGTAATCGGCGTACAATAACGTTCGGTCCTTGTTATAACGCGCCCGGGTATAGTGGGAAATTGTGGCGATCCAAATGGTATCTGATTCAGAGTATTCATAATCTCACCATGGTTGATTTAAATATTTCATATACACATGTTGGCTGAATCTGATAATGAACCAAAAGCCCAGCCAGCTCATCATAGCTGCTGTTACTATCAGAAGGCCTATAATAGGCAACCGAACGAGGAGTCGCAGAAACTCGATTATCTTTGACCAGTTTATTTTAGGTATTTGTGTACGTCTTCAGCAAAAATGAGACAAAAATGCCTTCAAATTAGGAGACGAT
>CAZFOQ010000265.1:0-3518 GCA_964520535.1 uncultured Pirellulales bacterium
GTTTAGTACAACAAGGTTTTCGAGACGGCAAAACGCCTCGAAAAGCCTTAATCTAATTTAAATAGTTTTTTGTTTTGTATTTTTTAGATAATTTTCGCTTCATCTAAAAAAACCGGGTTCTTATCCCGGAGGTCATAAAAAATTAGTACCAATTTTTAATAAAATGTCACCATGTTTGGATTAACATTTTTTCTATGATAAAAGACTTGAATGTCACTCAAAAGCATTGTACATCACTTTGTACATTAAATCTTGACAAACATGTGTTTTTTGTGTATTTTGTATATTGTTTAGATGAAATGTAAATAGTTTGTTTTAACGTAAGTTATGAATTTATAAGGATTAGCGGGAAATGGTCGGGAGCCGCCCATAACCCGGAGGTCGGAGGTTCGAATCCTCCCCCCGCTATGGAAATCATGAGATAACTTCTTGTATATCAAGGAGTTATCTCTTTTTTTATCAGCCTGTTTTTTAACTCGTTACGAATCTCCGACCTTGCCCATATTAACATGTCGTATGTTCGAAGGCATCCCCCGCTATGGAAATCACGAGATAACTTCTTATATATCAAGGTGTTATCTCTTTTTTTGTTATCCGTTTTTTAACTCGTTATGAAACTCCGACCATCTCGTTATGAACCTGATTATTTGGCACGGCGATTGCATCGTGAGCTTGAGTGGATTCCCTTGAAGGCCATGCGAAAGGATCGCTGTCGACGTTATCGCTCCGCATCCAAAATGGCGGATGACATTTACAACTATCTTACCGGTCGTCCGCTGATTGCCGGACCTGAGACTGCTATCTACCGTTTCCAAAAAATCGTCCATAACCACGCCGGTTCAGTAGCAACAGCCGCTGTTGTAGCACATGCGATTATTTTGGGGTTTGGTCATCAGTACCGTGATGTACTTCCGAGCTGAAGACGCAAGGCAGAAGGAAGCTATTGCAAGAACACAAGCAGAGCAGGAGCAGCGTAAATTAGCTGAAGATCGGGCTGAGGAAATGCGTCGCACCCTTTATGTAAGTGTATAAAGGAAAAGTATTACCGAACTTTTGTATTTTAGAGACATAAATATCAGGTAGTTGTTCGCATATTGGCTAAAAAAAGACGCAAAATAGCGTATATTTTGAATAATAATGTTGATATAATTTTATAAAGGAGTTTTTGATTTTCTGATTCAAAGTCGAGAATTTCGGTGAATATCATCACGATACTGAGGAGTGTTATCCTACAAAAAATATAAATAACCATTAGAAAGGAAGGAGAAGTGTAGTTATGAAAAATGTTTTGAGAGTTATAGTTATGAGTGTCATTGCATTTTCACTCAACGCACAAGCAGATGATTTTTCTATCACCATTGATGCTGAGAAAGACGTCTGGTATAATAACTTATCCGGTCCGGCTGACGGTCTGGTTTTTATGCCGGCGAAGTGCCATCTGCTTGATATTGGTGATGGAACCGGTCCTGACGATGACGCTGACCTTTCTGCAATCGTTTGGATGGTGTACGACTCAAACTACTTGTATTGCTATGCCGAGGTCAAAGATGATATAGTCAATGTCACCAATAACAGCAGATATCTAAACGATAATATTGAGCTGAAATTTGATCCGGATCCGAGTCAGCAAGCTTCGGGAGCCGCGGGAACATCCAGTACACGTACGACAGCGCTGGGGGCAGAAGACGCCCAACAACCAAATGGCGCGGAGAATCTAAACGGGTCAAACTATTTGCGAGATGTGTCAGGTAATAGCTATGAACCGACTGAAGATGATTATGCCCGTCGATTGACCGACGATGGGTATGTGCTTGAAATCAGGGTACCGATCGCATACATCAATACTACGGATGGTCGGTCCTTGCAAGACAACCCAACCGACACATTTGGCCTGGCTATTAATGTAGCCGACAATGATGACGTAGAGCGTACCGATATGCTGCAATGGTCAGCAGGACACGCAGATGCGGCTTGGAATACTCCGTCTCTGCTTGGCAGCGCCACCTTTATGCCGAATCATATATTAAAACTTGAGGCTGTAAGCCCGATGGATCCATCCATAGTTAATGTAAATGCAGACGATTGGTATTCAAGCCCGAATGTTACCGCCTACGCACCAAGTCCTGCTGATGGGTCAACAGATGTGCCGCGGGACACAGTTCTTAGCTGGGGTAAAGGAAAATATGCTATTGCACACGATGTATATTTCGGCACCGATGTTAACGATGTCAACGATGCAAGTATTGACGATCCGAGAAATGTGCTTGTCGGTCTATCTCAGGCTGAAATTACTTATCAACCCGCCACATTGCTTGATTTTGGGGTGACTTATTACTGGCGAATCGATGAGATTAATGAAGCAGATCCGAATAATCCAATAAAAGGTGGCGTCTGGAGCTTTACAGCGCTGAACTATCTTGTAGTTGATGATTTCGAGTCCTACAATGACATTCCTGAAGGACAAGAGGGCAGCAATCTGGTCTATGCGACCTGGATAGACGGCTACGTTGAACCCCCTGCAGTCCGGACCAACGGCTCAACCATGGGTTATTTTGAAGCTTTCCAACCATCTATGGAGACCACTATCGTTCATGGCGGCAGGCAATCGGCGCCGGTGATGTACGACAACACCAGTGCAAGTTTATCAGAGGTTACCGTCAGTTTATCAGATCTACCCATCGGTCGGGACTGGACCGTCAGCTCTCCGGAGATACTTTCGCTGTGGTATTACGGCGACCCGAATAACGCCGCCACGGAGCAAATGTATATCGAGCTTAACGGCACAAGGCAAACGGTAAGTATCGATCCGACGAAGGCATCCTGGCAGGAGGTTACAGTAGCTCTGGCGGATTTTGGGATAAATCTCGGCAACGTTACAACTTTTACCATAGGTCTTGAGAGAACAGGTGCGACCGGTGGTTCGGGCACACTACTCCTCGACGATATTCGCTTATATCTTCCAGAGCCTCAATAGGTAAATTAACACAGTATATTCGACGATTAATAGAACATAATTATAAATCATGGGAAAATGGGCCTATACCAGAAAGGTTGGTATAGGCCCATTAGCTTTATCATATCAAGAAATCATGCCGCCTTATCTTGCCTATTTGGACCTGGGTGGTTGTAAAATCTGGCTCAAAGATTCACACATCAGATATAATTACAGCCTTTAAATGATGTGGTTTAAATAAAGATCCCAATTGATGGATGAAGGAAAAGTGTTACCGAACTTTTGCATTTTAGAGACATAAATATCATTTAGTTATTCGCAAAATGACAAAAAACAATCGCAAAACGGCCTTTTTTTATGCTTGATTATAATCGATAATAATAATATATTAAAGTTCTTGAGTTTTACACCATGGATGCATTGATAAAGAGGAGTTGGAATAAATAATCATTTGCAAAAATAATGACGAATTAACGAGAAACTGGGCGGTAAATAGTTGAGGTTTGCTTAGCCTTGAATTGGCTTCTTAAAAAGTCAGGAAGAAAGCAAAGCTAAAGCGAATTGC
>CAZFOQ010000266.1:0-3482 GCA_964520535.1 uncultured Pirellulales bacterium
TGGGCGATTTCCATTTCGGCGCTTACGCCGGTGCCCTATATGCTCTTTAGCTGGTTAGGCGGAATGGCACAGGTTTCACTGCTGAAATTTGTAATTATAAGTATCGTTTTTAGAACGATAAGGTTTGGCTCGGAGTCGCTGCTTTTCTTTTTCCTCGGTGAGAGGGCAAAGAGATTAATAGAAAAATATTTTAACATTGCAACGATTGTTGTTATTATATTGCTGGCCATTGTGGTTTATGCAATAAAGTTATTGGGCCGATTATTTGAAGGATGAAAAATGAACGAAGCCCAAAAACATACCCTCCTGAAAGTTGCCCGCGACACAGTCGAGGCGGTAATCAATCGCAGGCCGATGCAAAAACCCAAATCGGGCGATCCCGAGCTGAACGTACCCGGCGGATGCTTCGTGACTTTGAAGAACCGCGGCCAATTGCGAGGTTGTATCGGCCAGTTCACTTCCGACGACCCGTTGATTGAGTTGGTTGCCGAGATGGCAAAAGCCTCGGCCACCGGTGACACGCGTTTTTTGGCCAACCAGATAAGTCCGGGCGAGCTGAACAAGCTGGATATCGAGATTTCGGTTCTTTCGCCTTTGGAACGCACCGACGACCCGCTGAGTCTGCGACTTGGAACCGACGGCATATATATCAGGAAGGGATACACTTCAGGCTGTTTTCTGCCACAGGTTGCTACCGAAACCGGCTGGGACAAGGAGGAATTCCTCTCGTCCTGCTGCGCGCACAAGGCAGGCCTTACGCCCGATGCATGGCGGGACCCGGATACGGAAGTGTATCTGTTTACCGCCGATGTCTTCGGTGCCGATTTCAAAGACATATAGCATATATTTTACCGTCTACCTGTTTCTGCTGCTGGCAGGAAGTTTTCCATCACCCAGTATTGATACTCCTCACAGGTCACCATAAAGGTAATGGCATCTCCCTTTGGGGACCATTTTGGCATCCATGCCCAGGCATCCTTGCCCACATCGGATATCTTACCAATCCTGAACGGCTCACCACCATCAGTCGGGGCGCACCAGATCTGCGCATTGCCGGGCGTGAACACAACATGCCTGCCATCCGGAGACAAATCGAAAATATTGATACCGAAATCTTTATCTTTCAAAGAGAGGATCTGTCTGGTCTCCTGCCCGTCTATCGTAGTCACCATGATCCGTTCGTGATCCTCTCGATCCTGGGCGATATATGCTACTGAGCCGCCATCGGGCGCAAAGACGGGACGGTGCACCATGTGATCCCTAAGGCTTTCCGATGGCTTCATTATCTGCTGCGGTTCTCCGTCTTCAATATCAACGACGTATATCTTGTTCCTGTTCGCATAAGCAATAGTCCTGCTATCCGGCGACCATGTGGGGTCATAGTTGGCTATCGCTCCCTCAAGTGGGATTAGGAGTCTTACATCGCCGCTCTCGACCGTGATTACAAAGACCCCTGCTCTCTTTGCATTGTCGATGCCACAGAATGTGATCGCTTTTCCATCCGGCGACCAGGACATTCCGCGACCTATGTTCTCCATCCCGGACAATGATAGGCTTCGTATGGTTTCGCCACTGCCAACAGATAGGAATATCATCTCCCTTCCCTGCGTTGTGGCAATTTCTTTTCTATCCGGCGACCAGCAGTAACTATTGAGATTGCCTCTCCGCACCAATTGGCGAGGCGCTCCGGTAGCTCTACCTGTTTGCTGGTCCACCGCCAAGGTATATATTCCGCCAAGCCGAAAACCGGTTCTGTAAGCCAATTGTCCATTTTGCGACCAATTGTAGAACTCCATCTGTTCGACATCTGGCACTACTGGGAAAGGTGCCCCTGCAAATTGGCTCCTCTGCACTTGCACCGCCCACAAATCTTTGAATTGGGTATTGATCCCTCTTTGCGTCCCTGTGAAGACAATGTGACTGCCATCAGGAGACCATATCGGCCGGTTGATGGCGCCAGGAAAATCCGAGTATTTCGCATGGCTCGTCCCATCGACGTTCTGCAGGTGTAAGACCGAATGGCCAGCTTCTTCCGTGACATAGCTGACCCGATCGCCCCCGAGAGAGAAACGAGGAGAGGGCCAGCATCCTGTGTCCTCAGCCAGTATGGTTCTTTCTGTACTCTCCAGGTTGGACAGGATCACCGAGTAAGCGTTTCTGTTGGTCCTCTGTACACCCAAGATAAGCTTTCCATCCCGTGACCAGTCCTCAAAGAAGTGAGAATCCCTAAGCAGACTCCGCGTTTCTCCCGTCTCCAGTGACACCGCCACAACTCCCCTTTGCTCCTTACCTCCACTCCGTTTTTCCACAGCGATTTCACGCCCATCAGCCGACCAGACAACGGAGCCAAAGAGACCCAAACCGAGGTTCCGCTGTTCGCCGGTCGCAGTGTCAAAAACCGTCAATTCAGTATTCCATGTGATCCCGGCAAAGTGTCTGCCATCCGGAGAAAGCGCGCCGCTCTCAGGGAAATCCACCTTTATGGCTGGAAGTTGAGAAATGGCGATAAAACGTTTTATCAACTTAGTGGCACCATAGCTCAAAGGCAGCAGAACGGCTATAGCAATCACCGCGGCCACCGCCACACGCTGGCTCGATACTGAGCCACCAGTGGGTGCAAACCATCTTCGAAGAACTGAGTATTTCGCTTTAATATCCCGGTTAGAGAGATTGGCCTGCAACTTCTCCAGTAATCCATCAGGTGCCGGTGGTTTTGGAGCAGCCCTGAGATGTTTTTCAATTTCTTTTTCAGTATTCATATTACTTTTCCTTTTGCAATTGGGATTTTCTGTTTTTGTCGATATTCATTTTCTTCGGTATCTAACTTTTTTCTGAGTATCTTCAAGACTTCGCGAAGTCTGTATTTAACGGTACTTGTCGCAATCTCCAGGATTTTGGCAGTTTCTCTGATGGATAGTCCCTGGTAGTAATGCAGGTGCACAACGTGTTTTTTATCTTCATCGAGCAAATCAACGGCTTTGTACAAGCGCTGAGCCAACTGGCGTTCGGCGATGTTTGCTAACGGCCCCGGGTTTGTATCCGGGCACTCGTGCCACCATTGATGAGGATTCGTTTTTGCGCCGGCGGTATTGCTGCGTTTCCAGTCGATAAATGTATTGTAAGCGATTCTGTAAAGCCAGGTCGAAAATTTGCTTCGTCCCGTGAAGCCGTCGAGTGACGACCAGACCTTGAGAAACGTTTGCTGGGTCAAATCCTCGGCGTCGGTTCGACTGCCGCAAAGGCGCCTCAGATAGGCATAGATATCTTGATAGAAGATTTGTATAAGCTCGCATGCCGCGCTTTTGTCTGCTTTCCTGAAGCGTTTACATAGATGTTTTATACGATTATTCATAAATTTTCCTGTTATTACATCCCATAATCGGTAAGGCTATAAGTATAGACGAAAAAAAGGCGACGGCTGGACAAAATATTATGGATTCTTTATGATTTGCAGCCGATGGTAATGATAACACAGGTTTATA
>CAZFOQ010000267.1:0-3480 GCA_964520535.1 uncultured Pirellulales bacterium
CGCCATAACCAAACAGGGTGCGGATCAGTTGGCGCCGGGTAAGGGCTATCGGACATCTACGGAGGGTTCTAAATGGATCATAAAATGTGCACACAAACCGGATAAACGACCGCTCTATATTCTGGCGTGGGCATCGCTGGAAGATGTTGGCCAGGCGCTTCACGACGACCCGTCTATAGTGGATAAAATCCGGGTTTATTACATCGGCGGTCCCAATAAAAAATTTGGAGGCGATTCGTATGATTATATCGAGCAGAATTTTCCAGACTTGTGGATGGTCGAGAACAACTCTACCTATCGCGGTTGGTATTATGGCGGCGTTGATGACCATGAACTTCTCAACGAGAACTTTTTTAAATATCAATTGAGGGGTCATGGTGTACTGGGAGACTTCTACGCTCAGAATCGGTATGAAGGAACTATAAAGATGGGCGATACGCCCAGCGTGAGCTACATGCTGTACGGTCATCCGGCTGATCCCGAAAATGGTGGCTGGGGAGGACGTTTCCGGCGGGTTGCAGTACGACCCAAAACCGTGTTCCACGGCCATACCACCCTTGAAGATAAAGTTGAGGTGTTCGGCATTATGGAACTTGTGCTAAACGGCCCGGATATTGGTCCAGCCAAGGATGAGCCGCAATTCAGTTTGATTATTAGTAATCAGGAATTCTATGGCTTTTATTATGGTAACGGGGTCTATAAGATGCGCTGGTCTCCCAAACTTGTAGGAGAATGGTCGTACGTAGTTAAAAGCAAAATCCCTGAGTTGAATGGGAAAACCGGTCAGTTTGTCAGTGTTGATGAGAATACACTACCGGTCGATCCCAACGCTATCCGACATAAAAACTGGTGGACGGATATTTTAGATCCCAAATACAAAGATGGACTGCATTCAGGTGCTAAGACAGTGAATGTCTATCGACGACAGTATCTGCAAGATTTTGCTAAACGGGCTGATCGGTTGATCGCTCCGAAGACCAGTAAATAAGATTGGCCACCTGTCATGGCTCGACTGCTATCGATTCCGGCTGCGACAGAATTTGTGGCGTCATTTTCGGGTTCCAGCCTCCCAGCACATAAGCGGGATTTTTATAATCGTTCTTGTCGGTGGCCTGGCCGCGTTCAGTTTAAGCGCGTAGTGTGCGGTACTCGAGCTTCGTAGCTCCACCTCTTAGGAGCACAGAGTAGAATTTCACACCATTTGCAATAATTTATTTTTCACGGAATTAGTGTGATTTCATCATACCTGACTTTTAATTCCGACACTTTCACCAATCATCATTCAATAATCCTCTACACTTCCATGAGTATCTTAAGATGATCCTTTTTTTCATTTTCCAGAATTGAAAATGCTTTCTGCAGGTCAGGCATTTGCATCTCTTTGGTAATAAGTGCCTCAGGTTTTAATGTGCCTTTTTCCAAAGCAGATAGTGTTTCGGAATATTCGCCATGACTTACCCTGGAGGCGATTATTTTAGCTTCTTTCCAAATAAGCTCTTTCATTAAAATCGGTGAAGGTTCGTCAGCCAGTCCCAGCACACAAACAGTGCCGGCCCCTCTTATGCTTTGTATACAACCGCGTACAGGATTGGGAATGTTGTTAACATTTTCGACATGGCCTACTGCTTCAAAAGCAATATCGATACCGCCGGTTTGTTCTTTAATCAATTGAACAGGATTTGCTAATTTTGGATTTATAGTAACAATATCGGGATAAGCATTTCCGGCTCTTTGTAACCGCTCATCCAGAATATCCACTATAAAGACCTGTGCATTTGTTTTTGTTTTAACAGCCTGTAATATGCACTGGCCAAGCTTTCCGCCTCCCCAAATTAAAACAGTATCATTTTCTTTCACGCCCGCCCTGTTGCAAGCATGAAAACCAATTGATAATACCTCAACCAACGATGCATGCCGCAGTGATATTTCATCATGCACTTTATAAACCATATTTTCAGGAACACTGATATATTCTGCAAACCCTCCGTCCAAATCAATTCCTATCAGCTTTAAAGAGGAGCAGGCCGGGTGATGTCCCCTTTTGCATGCTGCACACTCTCCACACCAGATTATAGGATCAACAACCACTTTGTCCCCCAGTTGACATTTCCGGACTTTTTTTCCTGTATCAGTTACTATTCCCGACAATTCATGCCCCATTACAAGTGGCAATGATGTTCTTGGATGAAATTCACCTTTAAAGATATGCTCATCTGTCCCGCAAATGTTGGAAAATTTCACATTGATTAAAACGTCATTTTCATTAACCTTAGGATCTGGAATGCTTTTCCAGGAAATTTTACCATATTTTTCTAAAACTGAAGCTTTCATTCGATCAATAATTTGATATAACAAAAAACATTGTAAAATTCATTTTTAAACAATATACAAAAAGTTGTTTATAAAAGGAAACAAGATTATTGTTTTAATTATAAGTTTTTGATGTTCAACGTCTGTAAAAACCAGTTATCCAATATATAAAAAGAACGCATACATTACGGGCTTGTTGGACAATCAAGACTACAGGTTAAAGAGGTTGATTGCTAACAGACCAGTGGAAGACGGCGGTCTTGGCACTGACCCGTTATGCATCGCAGCTGTCCCGGCGCCCTGAGCACGTTACAGTCATTGCGGCGAAGATGCCAGTTCATAATATACGGGTCTTCCCACGATGATAGGGCCAAAAGAAGTCTTTTTGGGGCTTATGTCGATTTATTCGGTATAAGCCCCTGTTTTCTTCCTTGAATCACGGTTCCGGCAGGTGATATAATCATGCCTGTCGATGGAAATCAAATTTCCTATCAGTGACCTCGTTGTTCATGTTAAAGGGGACGCATAATGAAAAACAAGAAGAGATTGAATCTATTGGAAGCTGCGGTTTTCTGCGTGGTTGTCTCGATAACATGCCTCGTAATGGTTTTACCTGTTGAGGCCCAGTTAAAAGCAGTACCAAAGGCTGAGAAACATCGGATTATCGCATTGACGGACATTGGTGGCGATCTTGATGACGAGCAATCCTTCACGCGATTCCTGCTGTATGCCGATCAGTATGACATCGAAGGGTTGCTTGCCACCTCCATACGAATCTTTCCGAAGAACAAGAGACGTCCTCTCGACGGTGAACCGCAACCTCGCTACCTTGTCAAGTGGATCAAAGCTTATGGCCAAGTGAGGGAAAACCTTCTGAAACACAGCGAAGGCTGGCCAGAGCCGGAAGCGCTCCTGGGCATGATCAGAAAAGGTACCAAAACCGGGCGAGACGGCCCGTTTAACATTAGGACAGGCGTGGCGGGCGAATCCAGCAATCACTTTCCGCTCAGTCAGATTCTCGGAGCGGGCAAGGACACCGAGGCCTCGTTGCACATAATCGACGTCGTCGACCGGGAAGATTCTCGTCCGGTTTGGGTCTCCATTTGGGGAGGCTCCATAGAGTTGGCCCAGGCTCTATGGAAGGTGCGGAATGATCGCAGCAAAGAGGAC
>CAZFOQ010000268.1:0-3446 GCA_964520535.1 uncultured Pirellulales bacterium
GCATAATCAAAACTGCACTTTGGGCACTTCTGTTTTTGCCTTCTCGGCAGCTTCGAAATATTCGGTTTTCTCTACACCTGCCCGCCTGCAGAAAAATGATCCGAAGAATTCGCGTGAATAGGAGTTTAGCTGTTTGGCTGCTTCATTATACCTGGTTCGTGCTACTGCTATCCGGTTCTCTGTGCCTTCAAGCTGGTCCTGGAGGGCAAGGAAATTCTGGTTGGCCTTTAGCTCAGGATATGCCTCCCGAAGTACCAGCAGTCGTGACAAAAACCCGCTTAGCTCATTTGATGCCTCGATTTTGCCTGCCCTGGTATCTGCCTGGAAATATTTTTCGCGGGACTTTGCGAGATTCTCGAACAGTTCCTTTTCATGTGATGCGTATCCTTTGACAGTCTCAATGAGATTAGGTATTAAATCCAGTCTTCGCTGTAGAGAGGTGTCCACGTTCGACCAGGCGGTTTTGGCTCCTTCATCAAGGCTGACTGCTCTGTTATAGCCGGAGATGTACCATCTGAATATCCCTACACCGAACAGCAGTATAACAGCAAGAATTATAACCAGCACAACCCATACTTTACCGGAATTTTTCATTTTGTAATGTCTCCACAATTTATCATTTACCTACCAACTCCCCCCGGCTCCACCTCCACCAAATCCGCCACCCATACCACCGCCGAATCCGCCGAACCCACCACCAAAACTGCCGCCACCATACGAGCCGCTCCTGCCATAACCGCCGACACCGCCAAATCCGCCGAACATAAGTGGTAAAAATAACCACATTCCCATTCCACGGCCACGGCCGCCAAACAGCAGTACCATTAAAAGCAAAAGCGGCAAGATACTGAAGCAGGGCAATCCCCTTCTTCTCTGGGCGACTGGAACAGATTTAAGCTTGGGCATACCGGTTAAGACCACGCCGGACTGTTCAGCTATTCTTTGGACTATTTGCAAATTGGCTTGATATATCCCCTTGCCATAATCTCCTTTTTTAAGGAACGGTACCAACACCTCTCTACCCACTCGCCCGCAGTACTGGTCTGTTATAAAACCCTCCAGTCCGTAACCGGTATTGAACCAATATTTTCTGTCGGTGGCGGCAAGGACGAACAGCATCCCATTATCCTTGCCCTTTTGGCCGAGCTTCCACTTGTCCGTCAATTCAATGGAAAACTGCTGGATGGGGACACCTTCGGTTGTTTTTACTGTCAGGATAATGTATTGAGCCCCAGTCTTTTGCTCTAAATCCTGCAGTATCCCATTTAGCGAACGCTCATCTGAGTCATTTATCACGTTGGCATAATCTTCAACATAATGGCGCGGCATTGGCAAATCGGCTTTGCCATAGCAGGCAGCTACTCCAACCGAGATTATCAGTATCACTGCTACTAAGTTTAAAACCGGTCGTCGCATAAAATTTAAACCTCAAGTTTGTCAACGATAAAAGCTAATTGCTCAACATTTGCGTAAATTGACTCGAAAACACTTGTAACGTCACTTTTTTGCAGAGAAGCTTTTTTGTGTCGCCATTTTTTGGCATCTATCAAAGAATCAGCCTTAATTGAGAATTCAGAGGCTGCCTTTGTGAATACCTGCTCAGTAAGCACAGGTCTGTCGATGTCCTTTAGCCACAACATCGCACGCAATAACGGCACTAATCCGCCCGCAGCAGAGGCAAGAATGTCACGGACAAGTCGCTTATTAGCCGTCGCTGCGATATAACCCTGTCGCAACCTGATAAGTGTCGCCTTCAACTCCCGCTCACATTGGAGCCGAACATCGGCCTTGGCAATCGTCAGTGATGCAAAAGGGTCGTCTCCGTAAATCGTTTTATGAGTCAATTGAAGATCCAGGAACTCGATGCCGAACACATCCCTGCTGCGTTCGATGTACTCGGGCGTCATTAAAAGTGGAACCGCAACTCCTTTTTTGTTCATTGACCTTGCCATACGTGCCAGCGTATTGAGTGAATCAAGACTTTGCCTGCCCAGGACAAGAACTGTGTTAATGTCACTTTGGCCGGGACTGAAATCCTCTGTCAAACTGCTGCCGACGATGGTAATATTCTGAAGATTGTCTCCAAAAGCGGATATAATCTTCTCAGAAAAAATCTTTACGCGATCACGAATCTCGTCACGCAGACTATCTAAATCCAGATTGTTTGTCTTTTCAGCCATTTTTCACATCCTTTTATCTTTGAAATCTAAACACAGGCATAATCTACAGCATTTAATCCTTAAATGCAACCAGTTAGAATCCGCCATTTAACATTAGTTCCGCCTGCCAACTTTATTTGCCAACTCCAAGAAACTCATATCCGAGTTAAGTCTTGGGTTTGTTTTCGTGGATGGTTCGGTGCAGGATATGTCCGAGGATAATAATAATGACCAATAATGCCATAAGGACCATGGCGACGTATGAACTATAGGATGCCACACGATCATGGAACTGACGCAGAAAAAAGGCCCAGCCAAAGATCGCCACATAAGTGCCAGCCAGCACAACGGTCATACTAAGCCAGACTCGCAGGCCCAGTAGAAACCCGATCACACAGCCAACTACCGGGGCCGGTCATGACCACTGAGAAGATGTGAACAAAATGACTGCTGGAATCTGATCATAGGTGAACATCCTGCTCAAAAGCGACGTGAATCTCTTTCGCTTTTTTCCTGCGTTTTTGTGGCGAGAATGCGCGTGGAACTTATACAACTGTGCTACAATCCAACAACTCGTTATCTCCCAATTTTTTAAAAATGTGTATTTTTCAAGTGTTTTAATATCAGCTACTTATGTAATCCGAGTGAAATGTCATCATTTTCAATGTCCTTGTTCGACAGTTGCGGACTATAAGTAATGCATATTGGCTGATAAGTCGTAACGAGGATGCCTCAAAATAAAAAATTTATGGCAACAGGGATTTTAGTATTTGACTTTGAGTTCTTCATAGGTGGCCGTGTCGGGGTGAACTTGAAGAAAGAAAGCATCTCACTTCTAGCCACCCCCATCTTTATTAGGTTGTATTGGTCAGCTATAGCTGATATTTTAATGGAAGAAAAGTTCGGCAGTGTAGATAGGTGCTTCAGATGGGAAAGAACGTAAAGGTTATTGAAGGAAATCGAAATGAATATCTATGTGGGAAATTTGTCCCGTGAGACAACTGAAGACGAATTGCGTCAGGCTTTTGAAGCTTTTGGCCAAGTTATATCCGTCAAGATCTTAAGGGACAGGGTTACGGGCGAATCAAATGGATTTGGGTTTGTGGAAATGCCAGTTTCGGATGAAGGCCAAACCGCAATCAGCGAATTGAATGGCAAAGATTTGAAGGGACACACTATTAACGTTGAAGAGGGTAAGATGAAAACAAGCTATCGCAGTGACAGAGACAGACAAGATAGTTTGGGTGGTGGCCGTGGTGATAGAGACAGACGAGATGGTTTTGACCG
>CAZFOQ010000269.1:0-3387 GCA_964520535.1 uncultured Pirellulales bacterium
GGGAATTCTCGTGTACTTGCTTAAGGACCACGGATGAATAACCCAACTAATGGTCGCCCCCCCGCTTATCGTGCAGTCATAACCGGTTATGGCTCATACGCGCCGGCGAAACTACTGACCAACGACGACCTTGCAAAGATGGTGGATACCTCGGACAAATGGATCACCACGCGGACCGGCATAAAGGTTCGGCATATTACTACAGATAAAGAAAGTACCGCCTTTCTGGCTACAGAAGCAGCTAAGAAAGCTTTGGCACAGGCAAAGCTTAATGCTAAGGATGTTGAACTTATTATTGTGGCTACAATTACGCCGGAAATGGTCTTTCCTTCTACCGCCAGCTTTGTCCAGCGGGCCCTTAAAGCAAAGAAGGCATGGGTGTTCGATCTGGCAGCCGCCTGCAGCGGTTTTGTTTACGGCCTTTCTATTGTGCAGCAATTTATAGAAAGCGGCCGATTACGAAACGCCCTTGTCATCGGGGCCGAGACCTTAACCAAGATTACCGACTGGACGGACCGGACAAGCTGTATCCTTTTTGGAGACGGTGCCGGTGCAGTTATGCTCGAACGAAGCGAAGATGGCCGTAAGGGTATTATATACAGCACTATGCACTCAGATGGGGACCGCTGGGAGGCATTGAACTGCCAGGCTTATGGTTCACGTCACCCGTCGAGCAAAAAGCTGGGTGATCCGAAGAAAATATGTATGCAAATCAAAGGCCGCGAAGTCTATCAACAGGCCATTCGCCGAATCGTTGAAACCGTCACTGAATGTCTGGATCATTGTGGAATAAGCATGGATGATGTTAAAATGTTTATTTCACATCAAATGAACGCAAGGATTATCGAATCGGCGGCCAAACGGCTGAATCTGCCGGATGAAAAGGTGTTTATAAATATCAACGAATATGGGAATACCTCAGCAGCGTCGGTCCCCATCGCTTTCGATGATTGTGCCAGGAAGGGTAAAATCGAACGAGGTGATATTGTCATTTTAGTTGCTTTCGGTGCCGGACTTACCTGGGGAGCAAGTGTAATTGAATTTTGATTGTCACAAGAGTTACTTGTGAAGCATTAGGCGAGATACGAAGTATGAAAACGGCTTTTTTATTTCCAGGACAGGGCGCTCAGGTTGTAGGAATGGGCGCGGATATCGCCCGGTCCTATGACAGGGCGGCGGATATTTTCAAAAAAGCAAATGAGATTCTCGGATTCGATTTGTCCGGAATCTGTTTTGAAGGCCCTGCCGAAGAACTTAACAGCACGGCTATTTCACAGCCTGCGATTTTTACCACTTCCGCGGCCGTATTGGAAGTTCTCAGGACGGAATCCCCGACAGGTTCTCTGCAACCGGATGTCACGGCAGGCCTGAGCCTCGGTGAATATACCGCACTTTATGCCGCAGGAGTGTTCAGCTTCGAGGACGCCCTTGTCCTTGTGAACAAGCGCGGCCGCGCCATGCAGGCCGCCGCTGAGAAAGAAGGCGGTGCGATGGTCAGTATCATCGGCCTTGATGAAGATAAGGTCCGCCAGCTTTGTCTCGATATTATCGAAACAGGAGGCGGAAACGAACTTCTGGAGCCTGTGAATTTTAACTGCCCGGGACAAATTGTAGTAAGCGGCACCAAAGCTGCCTGCAGGAAGGCCAAAGAGCTGGCGGTAAAGTACGGTGCCATAAAGGCAGTCCGTTTGGACGTCGCCGGTGCTTTCCATACCGAGATGATGTCCAGTGCGGCAGAGGCCCTGAAGCAGGCATTGTCGAATTGTCAGATTTCGGAGCCGTCCCGAACGAAGATTATTGCCAATATCAACGCCGAATACTATCAAAGCAGCGAGAAAATCGCTGTAGGCCTGATAAGACAATTGACCAGTCCGATTCTCTGGCAAAAATGTATGGAGCGGCTGTTGGCCGACGGCGTTGAAGAATTTTACGAGATCGGCCCGGGAAGGGTCCTGACGTCACTGATGAAAAGAATCAGCAGAAAAACAAAAGTTATCAACGTAAGCAGCACACAGGGGATAAAGGAATTATTGGAAAAAGTCCCGTTTACCCCGTGAGATAATTTTTTCGTATCTCATGGGATTCACCCCGTTAGATAGTAAGTTTTCTCGATTTATCTCACGGAGTAAATCAACTAATTCGTTAATTCGCTAATCCTCTAATCCACTTTACCCCATGAGATGGCGGCCTTTGCCTATCTCACGGGGTGAATTCACTAATCAACCATTTTCCTCGCGGCGCCAAGGCGAGCTGGCAACGCGATAAAATCTAATAATCGACTATCTCTGATTTTTCGCAGCGGCCATAGTATATAAGTATATGCATATATACTTATGGAGTATTTCGGCGGCCGCATTTAAAGTATCTAAAAATAAAACCTGCCGTTAAGAAAACGAAAACCTAAAAGCGAAAAACTAAAACCTGCCGTTAAGAAAACTAAAAACTCAACACTCAAAACTCAAAACTGACGTTGCTATGCCAAGGCGAGCTGGCCACTCACAATAAAATAATAGTTGCCTGTCCCTCGTATTTCCAGAGGATGTCGTAAAATGTTTTAGATAGTATATAAGTATATGCATATATACTTATGGAGTGCTCCAGCTATCTAATTTAGAGGATCTAATAAAAAAACATTTTTTTCTGCCATTCCCATGAAACTCGTCCCTTCAACTATGTTCAGGGCAGGCTCTGAGCCTATTCGAAGGATTAATACTCAAAACTAAAACTTACTTTCATCGTGCCTTATCTGACTTGTGTTTGCTTTTCGAAAAATCGTGCTATCGGTATAGATTTAAACACAAGAAAAATTCCAAGAATCGCTTGTAATATTGAAGATACCATTTTTTCCAGTTCCTGATAATATAACGACATTGGTGCAACATCTTTATAGTTAAAGTAGGTTACAGCAGAACCAATGATAACCGGTATCGCATATATTATTGTTCCAATACCAATCAAAATCAGGCCGGTACGAAGTATCGTATAGCGATCTATTCCAACTAAATTAATATCATCATCCGGCAGACGTAAAAAGTCCGCGAGCTTTTCGGTTTTGAAAAGTAAGATCAGGGCCAATAACAGACTCAGGATTTGAAAAATAAAAGTATATAAAATCCCCGACAAGATAGATTGTTGTTCGGAGGAAAAACTTGAAAAAAAATAGTACACTATAGATGCCAGGTAAGTCAGAGGGCGATAAAGCAAATAAATACCGAGCAATTTAGCAAGGGGAATAAATAGATTTCTCATAATCATCCTTCCTAAGAAAAAACCAGATTATATTGGTGAGAATCTTCACACGTTACAAAACTCGCAAAATTTTTATAGGTGACTGTCCCGAATGGCGGGACTTTAAGCGACATATTTTAGCCTCCATTGAGTTCTTGT
>CAZFOQ010000270.1:0-2792 GCA_964520535.1 uncultured Pirellulales bacterium
CAGATATTCAGGCTGAATACTCGTGGGATAATCCTGCAACCCTGAACACTTTTTGGGTAGCAAGCTTTGACTTTTCCGATGCCGGGGGCTATGAGACGATCACCTATCATTATACCATCGATGTCGCCAGGCGCGGCAGATTTGTGGGTGTTATCATAGATAATCTTGGTGTTGAAATCCATACCCCGGCAATGATGACATGGTCGAATAACCCGGTAGGATTGGATGCGACTATTACAGATTCCGGTCTGTCGCCACTGACATATGGCTGGACAGCTGTCCCTGATGGTATTGGTGATCCTAATATTATTGTTGATTTTGATTCAGGAGCTGAAGATCCTGTCGTTACGGTAACCAATTTAACCGAAGGAAAGGTTACTGTTGCCATGACACTTACTGCTTTCGATGATGCTAATCCTGATGAGATTGCTGAAGCGAGCGTTGAAATCGACGTTTATCCCAATGCTTGTGAAATGGCTATAATCGGTCTGGGCACACCGGTTGCGGCAACCGACTTTAACCGTGACTGTATTACTAATCTGCTGGACTTTGCAGAAATGGCTTCTGCCTGGCTTGATGATTATGCTGCCACCGAAGCGGTTGACAGATGATTTTAAAGACGTGCTGATTTCCCGGGTGGGCTGAGGTAAACCTTGTGCCAACCCGAGAAATTTAAAGTGCCAGACACCTTTTTAAGATGAATCGTTATTTAAGCTGCTTTAAACGCTGCTTTTCGGTTCGTTTTAGAAAGTAAATTTCAAGCAAATATGGACGTACAAAGTTCTGCAAAAATGAAAACCGGTACAGAACGGTACAAAACGGTACACTTTTTCAGGCAATTCAGGATATGAAAAAAGTTAAAAGGGTCAGATCCCTTTAATTCTCCGAAAATAACCAAACGAACCCATTTGGTATAAATAGATAAAGGAATGATGATGAGTATTAGCAGACGACAATTTCTCAAGGGGATGGCCGGCGTTTCGGCCCTTAGCGTTACGAACATTTTTTCCCGGATGGCTTTTGCCGACATTAAACACAAAGAGGGCGATCTCACATCGTGTCTGGAATTATTGAACTATGGTTACGGCGGGACTTTGGAAGATACGACTCAGGTTCCTACTCTCGTCAAAGACCTTTATACAAATGCATATAACGTCCTTAATGCAAGTAAGAGCAAGACGTTTGTAGATGTCGCAGCCGACAGTGTGATGCAGACTTTGTGCGATAATAATGGCATTGTTCACCTGGGCGGCCCCATGCTGGGCGACCTGACATCGACCGGCGTGAAAGTCTGGGTGCGTACTTTCCGACCGGCAGCTGTTAAGGTGCGTGTGACAACGCCGGCTGGCGATGTGGATTTCGGGCCTGTCAATTCAACAACAGCCACCGATCATGTAGCGATTGTCCCGGTTACGGGACTCGACCCGTCTACGAGCTATCCCTACAGTGTCTTAGTTGACGATACGCCAATCAGCATTCCTACCGGCGCTGCCATCACCACGGCCCCGCAAGAGGGCCAGGCGGGAACCACTCGCATCGCTTTCGGAACCTGTCCGCACCGCTGGGGGTTAGGGCGTCAGGAACTGTGGGAAAGAATTTCCAGTCGAAATCCGGCTGTGATGCTGTTGGGCGGAGACATTGCCGTTCAGGACCGAGAAAATAATATCGCCATGCATCGCGCCGACGTCCTCGTGCGGGATCTTCAGCCGCCGTGGAAAGACTTTGCTGCCAGCATCCCGGTGTATGGGACCTGGGATGACCACGATTACTTCAACAATGACAAGGCGGGAATTCCAAGCGGATACACCGATACCGACCGGCAGAATGTCTGCAGTGTCTTTCGAAGTTCATGGAACAATCCTTCGTATGGGGCTTCAAAAGGTGTCTATTTCCGAACTCGCATCGGGCCCTGCGATGTGATCATGGTCGACAATCGCTATTTCCGTTACCAATCGGGCGATACCCATCAGTTCCTCGGCGATGAGCAGATGGATTGGTTGGAAGAACAGCTGCTTGCATGTACCGCTCCGTTTATTATTCTTTCCTGTGGTACCATGTGGAGCGATTACGTCAGTGGCGGCAAGGATTCCTGGGGCACGAAGGATCCAGCCGGCCGCGAACGGATATTTAATTTCATTGAAGATAACAATATCAAAGGTGTTTTGCTCATTTCAGGCGATCGTCACGGTGCCCGTGGATTCCGCATTCCGCGTCCTTCCGGTTACGAATACTATGAGTTCGAACCGGCCAGTTTAGGCTGCCGAAGCGGACCACCGGTGACCGACTCTTCGTGGACTACGCAGCTTTACGGTTATGCTAATAAGTATGCGTTTGGAGAATTTGAGTTTGACACGACAAAATCGGATCCGGAAGTGACGTTCCGACTGAGAGAGGAAGATAATGTCGAACTCTACAGTATAACGCTGAAACGTAGTCAACTGACGCCAAAACCGCCAAAAGCAGATATTAATGGCGATGGCAAGGTTGACGCTGACGATCTCAGGATGATGGCCAATGAATGGCTCAATGATTATGCCGCTACCGATGCGGTTAAAAGACCCTGAGAAAATTAAAAGGGTCAGAGGGGTTGTTGAAAAAGCCCATTATTTCTGATAAGATATTGTACATGAAATAACCACTATATGAAGGATTACACCGGAAAGTTATTGAAATCGCGATGCAATTATGTTATTATAGAGTTCGAGTTGTACAGACTGTCTCAGAAAAAAAGTGAAAACGTGCGTAAATGTTGTTTATGAAGTTAAATGGGAAATCTGAAATTAGATGAGAAG
>CAZFOQ010000270.1:2802-3358 GCA_964520535.1 uncultured Pirellulales bacterium
GGCAATACATTCCTGCTCAAGCTGGCTGCAGGGACAGATATAAAAGCAGCGGCGGCCGACTTTGCTGGATGACACTTATGCCAGTTGGTCGGGAACCTCAATGGCTACACCGGTTGTTGCAGGAATTGCCGGGCTGCTCGTATCAGAGAAGACAGGCGGCTTCTGGGGTCCGGATGTGTATCAAGGGCAAATCCTGAATTCTGGTGAGGCAACCGTACAAGGAGGATTCCCAATCGTCAGAGGAAAACGTATCATTAGTTTGTTGGCACTTACTAAAGATCCTGAGCCTCATTTAGTTCTCGAATCTTACACTTTTGGCGACAGCACGGGCGACGGCGATGGAAAGGCCGATGCTAACGAGACTATAGATCTTTACTTTACTATCCGAAACACCTACGGTAACGCTACTGGTGTAACTGCCACGCTCTCAACTATTGATGTTATGGCAACCGTTACTGATGCAAATGCTAATTATGGTAACATTGGCCCAAGTGCCAGCGACGAGAATACCGGCGACCCAATAACAGTCCATATCTCACCAGATGCAGGTAATAAC
>CAZFOQ010000271.1:0-3228 GCA_964520535.1 uncultured Pirellulales bacterium
AATCATTTGCGATTTGCTTGACGTTTGCAGGATTTTTCAACTGACCATTGCAAAACACACAGGCTCTTCTGGTCGAATCAGTGGTCACAGATGTTATCTCCTGTTGCAAGGGTATTTTGTAAATAAGCAGAAACGAGTTCTTCAGGTGTGCCGGTTTGTGCCCCAATAACTACTTGAATGTCATTCTGAGTAAACAGTTGCTGAGCTCGCTGCCCCATGCCGCCAGCAATGATTACATTTACTCCTATCTCATGCAGCCATTTCGGCAGTACACCCGGTGCGTGGGCAGGTGGCGTCTCGTCATTTCTGCAGATAATTCTGCTTCCGTCATCATCAATTTCGAAGATAGCAAATTGATCACAATGACCAAAATGTAGACTCAATTTTCCCTGTGCTAACGGAATCGCTATTCGCATTTTCTTATCTCCTTTCTGAAATAGGTTTGTCTCGTCAAATTCTTTTTTATCAAGTTCTAATATAGGTTTAATTGCTTCGTTGAAGCTATTGGCAACAATAGTGTTTTGGTATTTTTCTATGTATGGCTGACCAGAATCGCAAGCATCAACAATTTGCGGGTCTATTGGTATCCTGCCCAGAAACGGTATGTTCATCTCCAAAGCCATATTTTCGCCGCCGCCTGACTTGAAAATATCCGTATTACGACCACATTTTGGGCATATAAATCCGCTCATGTTTTCAATAACACCAATAACGGGCAGATTCAAACTCCTGCAGAAAGAAACTCCCTTTCTGACATCGGATAAGGCGACCTGTTGCGGTGTCGTAACAATCACAGCACCATTAGGTTTTTCCAGAAGCTGTATTACTGATAACGGCTCATCACCTGTTCCAGGCGGAGAATCGATAATGAGATAATCCAACTTGCCCCATTCAACGTCTTTGAGAAACTGTTTTATCATCTGATGTTTCATAGGTCCTCGCCATATAACAGGATTGTCTCTATCCTGGAGTATAAATCCTATTGACATCACAATTAAGTTGGCCGAAACAGACACAGGCATAATAGCATCATCCAAAGACATCAATTTTTTGTCTTCCAGGTTAAGAATTTTAGGGATGCTCGGCCCATGAATATCAATATCTAATAGTCCAACACTTTTATCGGCAAGAGATAAAGAAACAGCAAGATTGGCCGCAACAGTACTTTTACCCACACCGCCTTTGCCGGACAAAACAAGTATTTTATGTTTAATCTGACTCATTCGATTATTAATCTGATCCTGTTCGATCTCCATCTGCTGTTTCTGAGCTTGCTGATTTTGTGTGGTTTGTTTTGTCATATTTACATATTCCTTAAAAAAATTACTTTGGCTCGTCCAATGGACAAGCATTTGAAATTTTCATATTCATTACGATTTCATATTTTTGAGTTAATTGTTTAAAAACCTCTTCACAGGCTTTGAACAAGTCCCTTGATTCGCCACTTATAAAAGTACTCATAGCGGTTGTTTTTATTTCCAAGCCATGAGCACAAAGAATTTTACAAAACTCTTTTATGGGTTCAGACAAACTTTTAGTTCGCAGTGGATAAATACTTATTTCTGCCTGCACTTTCATAAATCGACCCTCACAACAATAAATGCCCCTCTTTGTGGACGGAGAAGCTGACCTGAATGCTCCCACAGCGTCGAAATCCCAAGCATCCAATCTTTCTCAGGTACGAACCCTGTGATTCGCATTTTCGGTATGCCATAACTGCCTAAAAGATCTTGTATCTGTCGCGGCGTAAATAAATGTGCCGATGAATATACACCGCTAGGCTTATTTTTTCTTTTTTGGTTATATCTGTTTAAGGCATTTAAAACGCCTATTATGATTACACCTTTTTTCTTTACGCATCGGACCATTTCTGAAACAATTTTTTCCGGCTCTGTCGTAAATTCGAGAACAGTTATTGCTGCCGCTCCATCAAAACTCTCATCCTCGAAAGGGAGATTCCGGCCATCCGCAATTTCAAAGTGGCTGCTTGGTATATACTTTTGCTTGGCAATTTTTATCATTTCTGAGGATATATCAATTCCCGTTACATCAAAGCCTTTGTCACTGAAATATCTGCTCCACTGACCTGTTCCACATCCGACTTCTAATAATCGGCTGTGTTTCGAAACACCTGCCAACAGCCTGTCAACAGACTGCTTTTCAAACCTGTCATAAATTTTACCTCTGGCGGAGTTATACCAACTGTCATAACTGTCGGCTATTCGGTCAAAATCGAAATGTGATGCTGCCTGCTGCGTCATAAGATTAGTATCCTCAGCCAAGCTCATAGATGATTTCTCGCCACATTAACTTTACTTTTTCCGCTATCTCACCGCCCGTATATTCGATCAACGTAGCTTTCATTATCTGCGCTTTTGTGAAGGCTTCATCATAGGGGATTTTGCCAATAATTTTTAATCCGCGTTTACAGGCATCCTCAGTGATATCTCGGCTCATATCAGGATTGATGTCAGCTTTATTAATACAAACCAGTGTTTTAATGCCAAAATTAGCGGTAAGCTGGGCTACTCTTTCCAAATCGTGTTTACCAGAGAGTGTCGGTTCCGTCACTACAAGAACCAAATCCGAACCTGTAATTGATGCAATAACAGGACAGCCGATGCCGGGGGAACCATCAACAATTAGTAAATTTTTATTTTGTTCTTCGGCAATCCTTTTTGCTTCTTTGCGAATCAAAGTTACGAGCTTGCCGCTGTTTTCTTCTGCGATACCAAGCTTTGCATGTACCATAGGGCCAAAACGCGTATCAGAGATAAACCGCTTCCCATTTATAGCTGGTTCGAATGAAATTGCGCCAACAGGACAAAACTCCACGCATACCTTACAGCCCTCACAGGAAACCGGATCCACCTTGTATGTCTTTCCCACTATGTCATTTGCATTGCCATTAAGATGTATGGCTTCAAATCTGCACATATCGGCACATTTGCCGCAGCCTATACATTTTTCAGCAATGATAGAGGCTTTCTTGCCGCCGGAAAAATCTGACTCTTGTTTTATCTTTGGCTCTAAAACAAGGTGCAGATCAGCAGCATCGACATCGCAATCCGCAACCACGGCCTTCTGAGCCAATGATGCAAATGCTGCGGCAATACTGGTTTTGCCCGTCCCGCCTTTACCGCTTATAACAACTAATTCTTTCATAAAGCTATCTTTCATTAATACAGAGATTAACTGATCTGGCTTCCAACTTGCAGGGATATTATT
>CAZFOQ010000272.1:0-3227 GCA_964520535.1 uncultured Pirellulales bacterium
TCATCTTCCTTTAACAGCTTGAGCTTTATCTCTCCATTGACATACCGGTTTTCCCTGCACCAGTTGATAAATGCTTTAAGATTTCTGATATCTTTATTAAGTGTCGTACGCTTTACTTCTTTGCCTCGATCGAGTATAAACTTATCGATTGTACTTTGTGTCATCTGCTTGGAATTGCATTTTCCAACTAATCGTTGAAAGTGGCGTAGAGTGAGGGCAACTTCATAGAGTGAAACTTCGACGACTCCCGCCACTTGTTTATCGTGTCTGTACTCAGTAACCATTTGTTGCCAATCGATGGTGACGGTCCCAGTAAAGACATCTGAGTTTAATTGGGCGTATTTTATCTGGCGGAAATGTTCGGCAAGAGTCTTGCTTGGCAAAGCCTTTGTTTTGCATTTGCCGCTTTCGTACCACCCGATCCACCAGCCTTTGATATTTTTTCTTTTATAAATCCAAACTTTTCTCATAATATCCTATTCTATCGTAGTTTAGAGGGAGTGAATCAAGTGAAAAAAGAGACTTAAAACTTAGTAATATGGTACCAAAATGGATACATAAGTGACGAATATTAGGACGTAAATATTATAACTACTTGTTTTGCTTGACTTTACAAATAGGATACTTTTTGTTTCACTCGTTCATTGAATACTATCGCAAAAAAACGGCGTTTTCTGGCTAAAAATAAGGGTGGATAATTCCGTACAATTGACGTTCTTCGGGCTTATTGAGCCCAAAATACCTTGAACCACCTGAGCAGGTCATTAACAAATGCATCTTTCAAGAACCTGTATTCCCTTGCCATTTCGCCAACACTGATCGGACCGCGTCTTCCACGCAGAGTCGGGCTTCGACTCGATCCCAACCGCTCATCAAGAGTCTATCGTACCGTGTCTCAACATGGCGAACACGAGCTATGACGGCCAAGCGAATGGCATTTTCATCCAGAGCCTTCGCAGCAGCAGACCGACCGACTCTGCCGCTATATTTGGTGCACGCATGTTCCGCTATGGATATTGCGATCTTTGGGGGACATTTAGGATAGAGCTGTATAATCGCCTCAGTAAAACGCCTAACATAAGCGAGGTCTAGCTCGACTCTACGTTCCGCCTCTCGATTGCGGCGCTGTGCCCGTGCATCTTCATCTGCCAAACACTCAGCTTCGGCCTGCTTGAGGGCCGGTTCCTCGACCAACAATCCCTGCCGTTCATACCGCTTCCGAGCTTTGCTCCACTTCAGGACAACGGCAGATAGAGTCGAGTGCTTTCGTGCACGACGTGTTAATGCAGCATCTCCAGATGGAAGAAACAGCAGATGATCAAGGTCTGCGCATGTGAGACACAAGGCTCCTTTTTCATCTGTCAAAGTGATCCATGCCTTTTTGCCAAGATCTTCTTTGCACTCATCACACTTAGATTCTCTTGAGCTGATGAATACCTTCAGGTCGTCTTGTTTTGCCTTGGTCTGTTTCACGGTAGTCCATTTTGACTATACTAAAGATGAATTTCAAGTTAAAAGCATTATCTTTCGTCGGTAAACAAACAAATTGAAAATCGTTGAATAATCACAACAATTGTAAAGTCATTTACCCTCCGAAACCACCTCGTCGATTCATATAGGAAAACCCATCAGATGAACCGGTCTTCTCGCTCAACCTACCTTGTTGTGTGCACCATGGCCATGATAGCCAAAGCTTTGGTGTAACCGAAATAATTAAATAGTAGTACCTCTAAATTTTAACATGGGCTTCACCGTCAGATCTCGCGGCGAAGCCCATATTTTGTATAAAAAGACTGGGGTGAAATTTACAAATGCCAGAATACACAAAAATCAGCTTCAACCATAGGAAAAATATCTCAGATTATTCCGACTTAGTTGAGATGCTTTTTCCGGGCAATCGCAACCAGCAACATGCTGCAGCGTGTATATTTTTTGAACTAAAATGGGCTAATTCGTTGGTGCCTAACCTGGCCTGTTTAGAAAGGCAATATGATATCTCGTGTAGAATACTGCAAAGAACTCGTGCCAAACTATCGAGGCTGGGTTTAATAGAACATGTGAGTTATCTGAATAACCGATATGATGGTCAGCATGGATGGAAACTTTCAGCTCGTTTTGAAAGTGCCTTGAAGCAGTTGGCTGAAAAGTGCACTGGATTCAGGAACACAAAGGCGAGCTGCAAGGAAAAAGACGAGATGTTGATGGAGTTTGCAGATGCGAGACGGAGAGGAGCTGGGTTCGCAATCGGCCCGGAGGTGTAGATCTGTATGTCAGCCGCATTCTGTTTCATGCACGCCCTTAAGATTTCAGCGAGTGTGGTATTGGTTGACGCTTAGCTGAGAATCCTTAAGGATTCACGTCTTGTCCTTGAAAATGCTACGATACGGTAGTGGTCTGAGGGCTGCTTGTATCGATATCTGATTATAGGCAGATGTCGAAGTCGTGGAGGATACTCTGAGAAGGAACTATTGACAATAAGTCTGTGATTGTATATGATTATTGCAGAACATTGGAATTTAGGGTGCCCCCGGTGGATGCTGTCGCCAGGTCAGGATGCGTATAAGCCTCTGTGTTTTTTCGCAGGTTGCGTTTTGCTGCTACCTTCAATATGCTCTTTGAGGTCTGTTGGCATATCGTGCAATATATGTAACACTTCATGCTTACGACTGCGTATCACGGTGACACAGATACCAATAATTGGTAACCTATGTAATGGAGAGCTATGCATAAATGTACGATAATGACTACGCGGATGAAATAGTCGACCAGCTATGTCATGATCCTTATCAGCTAAGCCCAGCAGAAGAAGAGGATTTTCGGTGGATCGCTTTGAAAGCTAGTGAAATCTATGGCTCTGACGATGCGCTTCCTTTAGATGTGAAGTTGTCCTGGTTTAGACAGAATCCAACTGGATTCTGGGTGATCAAGCACAATTCGGGCCGCAATACTGGGAGTTGTGAACTGCTTCCTCTCAAGAAACCTGTTATTAACAAGATTATAGATGGTATGATAAAAGAGAGAAAAGTATTACCAGAAGATATTTATTCACCTCGTGAGATCGCACAAGCTGATTGCCTATACATCGAAAATGTTATGGCCCTAAGAGAGGACAATACACCTAATCAGTGGGCCTTCAAGGAATGTCTGACAGAGATGCCAAACGTCATTAAATACTGTACGTCTTCAGCAAAAATGAGACAAAAATGCCTTCAAATTAGGAGACGATT
>CAZFOQ010000273.1:0-3221 GCA_964520535.1 uncultured Pirellulales bacterium
AATTATCGGATACTCTCTAATTAATAATGGTACAGTTTTTGGGGGTCATGCCAATACCGACAAATAGATATAGCAGATATCATCATTGCAGATCTCTCAACAAGAAATGCCAATGTATTCTATGAAATGGGCTATGCCCATGCAAAAGACAAACTATGTATCTTACTCACAAAGGACGCTAATGATATTCCATTTGACCTAAAGCATAGACAGCATGTTGTCTATGGCGATTCAATATCATATCTAAAGGAAGAATTGATTAAAACTATAAATTGGGCAAAAGAAGAAATAAAAGTTCAAAAACAGAATAAAATAACAATTCAGTCAAGGGTGCCAAGTGGAGACCTTACTGTCACACAACATACAGCAGAGTGCACACTAACCTTTACATTTGATCTTTATAATGACACAAACCAAGTTTCACCGGAAATCACAGCTCTTTACCTATACTCTGGAAATTTCTGGAATACGCTACAAGATGGCAAAGAATGTGCTTTCACAGACTCAGATATTAAGCCTTTCAAGTACAGATATTTTCTTAGGCCACCAACATCAAGAATAGGTAAAAATGCGTGGTGTCAAGTGAAGTGTGAAGGCAAGAAAGTTCTAGCAAATGCATGGATTGGTGATGAAATTAAACATGAATATCCTGTAGGTGGTAGAGGTATTTTAAGAGTAGTAACTGATAAAGGAAATTATGATCATCGCTTTGACTTTAATATTAGAATTAACGATGTGCCATTTTAAATAGAGTGTAACATGCAGATACTAGGTATCACTCGTTCCTAGTGCCGTTTCTAAAAAGTTAGTTTCACATTTTGTCATTCCAGCGAAGGCGGGAATCCGGGTTTTTGACCCTGGATTCCGTATCAAGTCCGGAATGACATAAGAAAAAAAGTTAAACTTATTTAATGGAAACGGCACTAGCAATCCCGATTTTGTTTTTAACCAACTTTTTCGAAGGTGAATTTGCGGGCGTCAGCTTCAGTTTCGATTTAGAGCAAATTTAAAAAAATGCGTTGGATTTACTTGAGCCATTCGTACAGGTCGTAGTGATCCTTACTCATCCCGAGGCTTTCATACACCTGTTGCGCGGATTGGTTTGTCTTGTCCACGTAGAGCCGTATCCCTGCCAGCTCCGTCGACTGCTCAACCTGCTCTTTCAAATTCACGTACAGTTTTTTGAACACGCCTTGTCCCCGCGCATCCGGCACAACATACAGCGAATGGATCCACAACACCGTCGCATTCCGCCAGTCGCTCCATTCCGGTATGGCCAGAAGCACTCCGAGGATTTTACCGTTTTCGGCCGCGATCCAATAAGTCCCTCGTGTCGGCTCATCGAAAACACCGCACACTCCCTTGAGGACTACCTTTCTATCCAGCTCCAATCTCTCCGTCTCCCATGCCATCTGCAATTGGAGCTCAACGATAAATTCCGAGTCACTTGGCCTTGCTTTGCGAATCTCAATCATCACTTGGTACTTACTTTGTTATATCAAAAATAAAAAATAAAAATCACAGAATCATCCCTAAAAGATGATGACTTCCTCAATTTTGCATTTTACATTTTGCATTTTGATTTTTATTTGTGTATTTTCTCAAAAGTGAATTTATGGGCGTCGGCGTCGATTTTTATTTTATCGCCGTCACTGAATTTGCCGGATAACAACTCGGCAGCCAAAGGATTCTCCAGGCGCTGCTGAATCGTGCGTTTCAGAGGCCTTGCACCAAAAGCGGGGTCGTAACCTTCATCCATAATCTGTTTGCGGGCATTATCGGTGAATTCAATCTTTATATTACGGCTCTCAAGATGCTCGGAAAGGTATTCAAGCTGAATATCAACAATCTTTGCCAAATCATTTTTGCTGAGCATGTGGAAAACGATTATCTCATCGATTCGATTTAAGAACTCCGGCTTAAAAATCTGTTTGAGTGTATCCTTGACGTGGGCTTCGATTTCCCAATCGGCGCCGGATTCTTCGGTCAACTGCTGAATCTGCTGGCTTGCGATATTGCTGGTCATAATAATTACGGAGTTCTTGAAATCCACAGTCCTGCCTTTTCCATCGGTTAACCGGCCATCATCGAAGACCTGCAGCAATACATTGAAGACGTCCGGGTGGGCTTTTTCTATCTCATCCAGCAAAATCACCGAATACGGCTTTCGCCGAATTGCCTCGGTCAGGCGACCGCCCTCTTCATAGCCGATATAGCCTGGAGGCGCTCCGATTAGCCGGGCAACCGAATGCGGCTCCATAAACTCACTCATATCGATCCGGACCATTGATTTCGGGTCGTTGAACAGAAAATCCGTCAGGGCTTTGGATAATTCAGTCTTGCCAACGCCGGTGGGCCCGAGAAACAGGAATGTCCCTATCGGGCGATTCGGGTCTGACAAACCTGAGCGGCTCCTGCGGACGGCATTACAAAGTGCCGCGACCGCTTCATCCTGCCCGACAACAAGCTGACGAATCGACTCTTCCATCTTGATCAGTCGCTCGCGTTCTCCACTCAATAATTTCGCAACCGGTATCGATGTCCACCTGGATACAACCTCAGCGATATGTTCTTCGGAAACTTCGTTCTGGATGATGGTTCGATCGGATTTAGAAAGCTGGGCCTCTTTTTCACCCAGCTCCTTTTTCAAGTTTGCAATGGTTTCATATTTCAAACGGGCGGCTGTTTCAAGGTCACCCTTTCGCTGGGCCTCTTCGAACTGGGTATGTGCATTTTCAATTTTCTCTTTCAACAACCTGATCTGGTCAATTTCACCTTTTTCGCTTTCCCATTGGGCAGTTAGCTTTTTATCCTGTTGCTTTAGTTCGGCTAACTGCTTCTCGGCCTTATTCAAACGCTCCTTGCTTGCATCATCGCTTTCCTTTTTCAGTGCCTCACGTTCTATTTGAAGCTGAACAATCTTTCTGCGGATGCTATCCAGCTCAGCAGGCAACGAATCATTCTCAATCCTCAGCTTCGAGGCCGACTCATCAATCAAGTCTATTGCCTTGTCCGGCAGCCATCGATCCGTTATGTACCGATTGGACAAAGTCGCCGCTGCAACAAGTGCCGAGTCCGTAATCCGAACTCCATGATGGGTATCGTAGCGGTCTTTCAGCCCTCGGAGAATAGCGATTGTTTCCTCGACGTTCGGTGGGTCAATCAGAATCGGCTGAAAACGCCTCTCAAGTGCAGCGTCTTTTTCCATATACTTTCGATAT
>CAZFOQ010000274.1:0-3208 GCA_964520535.1 uncultured Pirellulales bacterium
GGTTCAGCTTGGCTGTATTGTAATCCTACTTCGAAGGGTTTTGGGATGACTTCTACTTAGGTTTGGGCTGTGGGCGGGTATAAATGTTTGTTATATTATGTTCGTATGGATAGTTATGAAGTGGTTGATATGAACAGTTCATTTATTTGCTGTTCATTCAACATATCAGGCTGCGTACCTTCTTTATCTAACTCGATCACCCTTACGAAAAGCGAAGGACTTAGCTTTTCCAGGCATTCTTTTCTGCAAAGCCTGCCAGCTTCATCTTCGTCAAACATCAGCATTACTTTTCCGTTTGTCCCTACTGTATCAACAATTAAATCTTCCTGCTGTTTTGACAGGTTACTTCCCATTAGAGCAACAACATTTCTAAAACCTGCCTCCCATAGACAGAAGCAGTCGAAAAAACCTTCTACCAGAATCAATCCATGGCCTCTTGCCAAGTCTTTAGCTCTATGCAGATTAAATACTACCAGAGATTTATGAAACTTTGGCGGCAGTTTATATCTTTGCTCACCCTCAGGTGGATCGCCAGGCCAACGCCCCGCATATGCTACGAGTTCATCTTGTTCGTTGTAAACAGGAATGACTACCCTGCCGCTCATTAAGCCTTTGTTGCAAAAGCCTAACCCGAAATACTGAATAGTTTCTTTGTCAAGACCACGTTCTTTTAGATAAGCATGCTCTTGATCCAAGTTTTTCAATGCAAAAGACAAAGGCTTATTATATAGTGCTTCGCCTTTATCTTCTTTTGGCTGACTATCCTTTTTTTCTTCTTTGGTATTTTTTACACTTTGTTCTTTCTCTGGTGTATTGGAATTGTCGCTGCTGGCCTCACCGTTACCATTGTTATTTCTCTCAGGTTTGATATTAAACCAATCCTGAATTAATAATGCGGCAGCCCTGATGTCAACATCTTCCATACCGGCAACAAAATCCAAAATGTTACCGCCCGAATGACAGTCTCCAAAACAGTTAAAATTGTTCTTTTGCAGGGATACGTGAAATTGGCTCACGTTTGTTCCCTTATGAATCGGGCAAGAACCTACAAGGTTGTCACCTTTTCTTTTGAACTTATCAATCAATCCGTAATGTTTTAGGATCATATCCATACTTACCGTATCTTTGACTTGCTTGAAATCTACCCACTTTTTACGATTATTTGCCATAATATTTTCCCCTTAAATAGTTAATAAATTTGTGCGTGAATGTTAATGAACTGTGTATGTCCCCTCAAAATACACGATAGCATATGTCTTGTTTTTTGTCAAGACCCCAAGGATTTTGGATTACGATGGCAGGCTTGAAGAAATAGTGAAGACGCGGAAACAGTTAAAAGGAAAAACAACTATCGAAAGGAAAAGAATTAATTGTATAATCATTGAAGCCGGAGTTGGATTGTTTTTAAATAAGTTTGCAATACAATGGGAGTTTTTTATTTGACTTTTAAAGCGTACTTATCCAAACGATCAAGAAACAATTCGCTACTCCATAGTTCGAGGGAGGCAAGTTCATTTTGCCTGACAAATCGCCTAATGTCGTCCTTAGCCTCCTGCCAGTTCAAGGAACAAATCTTCTCATGAAGTGTTCTGATGCTCCATTCTTTATCGACTTTCAATTCCTGTCCCTGCCACGGTCCTTGTTGCTTAAGGGCCGAAGCAAGAAATTGATAGTTGATATCTACACTCCGTCCTGTATACCAAATAAAATCATACCAATCGCGTCCTTTTATATATCCCCTGCACAGCAATGCGTGGATTTTGCCAGCAAATAAGCTTGGCAAATCCTGGATTGTGACTGAACTGACAAATGGAAAATCCAGATACTTGATTTCATAATTGCTTCTCTCAGGGGGATTAGTGTCGATTTCCAGCTTGATTCTGATTTTACGCATTGACCTATCAGCTCTGAGGTGACTTAGCTGCAAAACTTTACCGATAGAATTGTCTTTGATGAAAGCTTTCTTTACCGCTGAATCGACCCTCGACCGGTCAGTGGTTTCAAGCTTATATCCATAGGCATCTAATTCGACTGAAAGGCTTTTTAGATAAGAGTCCAAAATAAAATCATGATTAGGTTCTTTAAGTAGGAAATCAAAGTCTTCCGAAAAGCGATTAGTGCCGTAGAAAATACGAAGGCATGTCCCGCCATGAAATGTGGCATACTTGAAAAAGTCAGTTCTGGCAAGAGCAGCAAGAGCTACTTCCTGCGTAATTTCTCGAAGAGCTTGTTCTTCTTCAATAGCTGTATTGCATTGGTATGAATTCAATCTATCCTGAATGATTTTAGTACTCATAGTTTTAAGTCCTTTTTCAATCCCTTGATAAACTTTTGAACTCGTCGGCTTGCGTAATTATCAATTAAAAATTCGATATCGTCCGAGGAAACTGATTCGAATTCTTCTGGTTCGATCCGCATGCTTTCAGTAACTGGTTTCAAACCAATCCAGTCTTTTTTATGAACATACACATAATCAGCCAAAGCTTTAATAGGTGTTGCCACTAAGAAAATATTCTCATCTTCGTCTGTCAATCTTTCAACGCCCATATAAAAAACTTTTTGTGGAACATGGATGTAACTGAATACTCCTAAGGTGGTATTAAATTCTTTGGACTTTCCAAAAGATACACTTGTTAGCGTGTATACGGCTTCAGGAATCCAACCATGCCAACTAAGTGCCGATTCCAAACTGATATATGATGGTCCGTAGATACGCTGAGTTAAGGCATAGAGGTTTAGGCTTTTTTTTTGGTATTTTGGAGAAAGGCAGTACAATCCCCTACAAATGTTGATGATCTCACCACTGGCGATAGCCCGTTTAACGAGGCCATATCTTCGGTCCTCGCTGCCGGGAAATAGAGTAGCTACATCCTGGCTTGTAAAGTCACCATAAGGGGCACACTCAAAGATTTTTTCAGTTAGTTTATTCATATTTACACCATTTTATACATATTGTACTGTCAGAATATGACAGTTTCCGGCAATTATACACTATATCGACAAATCTTACAACAAATATCAATAAAACTGTCGAAAAATGACAGTATCTGGTGTATATATTTAAAAATGCTTATACGACATTTGAAGTAATGTTCAACCATTGTCCGCTATTGGTCTAGAGGATTAATTTCCCGGCTATGAATCGGGCAAGAACCTACTACTATGTCCGTGCAATAAAGTCTGTTAGGTCTTTTTGCCGATAGGGTTA
>CAZFOQ010000275.1:0-3171 GCA_964520535.1 uncultured Pirellulales bacterium
CGGGCTGAGGCAAGGAGGAAAGGAGAGTTGAAAAACCCCAGCCCGAAATCCATTAATAGATAATACGTTCAGGCTATATAAAAAGTTCATAAAGTTCGCAGCTAATAAATCTCGTTCTGAACGTTGTTTACCCACCCAAGCTAAAATATACTGATAAAATGCTAATTTCCTTAATTCCATGGAAAGCCAATAATTAGTTTTGGAAGGGAAAATAGCTAATTCTAAAAAATAACAAAAAAAGGGCTGAGGCAAGGAGGAGGGTAGTGAAGTATAAGAACCTCAGCCCGTGGCTATATTTAAATACGAACTTAATCCTGCCAAAGTTCAATTAAGGGATAAAACAATAGCTGTTATTTTTTTTAATTCCTACTTATCAATAGGAGTTTAAGTCATCTTGAGTAAACAACCACGGGTTAAAACCCGTGGCATTGCCGCTTCGGGCTACACCCGTCCGACTTCGTCGGATAACTTCATCTACGGGTTGAAACCCGTAGAATTGCGGCAGAATATTAAATCCGTTTATGATAGATTCAGATAATCCTCTTTTAGTCTTCTTTTAATTGGATTTTTTTTACATATTCTCTGGATTTCCGATTGCAACGATTCATTGCCCGGTCAGGTCAGCAAACCAGCCCAGAGAAGCTAATATTCAGAATTTCATCATTAGTCCAGCGTAGAATGTTGCACCTGCACTCTCAGGCAGAGAGTTCGGATTGCCGCCACGGTTGAACTCGGTAACATTGATTCTCTCGTTTAATAAGTTTTACACTCTGAACATCAAGACGACCTGCCCCTTTGGTATTTCAAACCAATAATACGGATCGATATGAACGTTGAACGAGAGAAGGAGCCGATGGCATTATTAGCGAGATATTGGTTATTGCCTGATTTCCAATCCCGCATAGAATGTGGCGCCGCCACTCTGGGGTAGGGTATTGGGCACACCGCCGCGATTAAATTCCGGGGTCCAGATATCATTGTCCGCCAGGTTTTCACCCCTGAGGACCAAGGTAGCATGGCCTCTGGGGATGTCCAGGAAATGCGAGGGATCGACTCGAAGGTTTACGGATATTAGATGCATATCATCCGGGGCCGGATTGCGTACGACCTCACTGGCCAGACGTGGCGGATCGCTGAAGAAGGTGTAAAACAGGGCGGCAGATCCCCACTCCCAGGAATAGGCTGTTCCCACCTTGAACATGTTGTGAGGGACTGTACTTGGATTAAGGTTACTTGTCTGAGTACTGTCGTGATAGGTGTATGATCCCAGGACGTGCCAGCTCTCATCAAAGAAGTGTTTGTACTCTAATTCAATACCATCGAAGTCTTGCTGCCCGCCGTTCATAAAGGAGTTGGGTGTTGTGCTGGTGTCGCGAATGATGAGGTCTCCGATCTCAGTATTAAAGTAGGTAAGTGCCGCGTATGTCTTATCATCATTATAAAAGATCTGAGCATCGTAAGTAGCAATTGTTTCCGGCCTGAGGTTCTTGTTGCCCACCAGAATCGCAGTATCGTTTAGGCTGGTTTCGATGGCAAAGGGTGCCCGGAAGGCTTCACCCCGCAGGAGCTTGAATCCCCATTTTTCAAAGGGTGTCAAAATCAAACCTGTGCGCATGATCGTATCTGTACTTCCATAAGCGGCTTTGTTCCATTGTAGCCCACCAATGAACTTAACGACTTTATTAAGCCGATAGTCCGCCTGGGCATAAGCGCTCTGGGGCTCCAGATTGTAGTGCGGATCTATGGTTGTATTAGTGTTGTCTCCCTTTACGGATCGCTGATTCTCCTGCAGGAATCCGAGGATAATATTGAGGTCATCTATGGGATTGGCATAGGCAGTGATTTCACCAAGCCAGTCTTCACTAATAACGTCCGCATCATTATTTACCGGGCGCTGGAAATCCATCGCACGATAGTTATAGGTCAGATTGAATTCCATTTTGAGCCGTTCATGAAGCGGGAGCATATAACCAAGATTGCCGAATACGGTATTAACCCGTAGAATATTATCCGTGAAGTTCCAGAACGGAATCACACCTATATAAAAAGTTTCGAGATTAGAATAGAATAGGTCTAACGTAAATCCCTTGAATTCAAAATGATTCATGGTGGAAATACTTTTGTTTGTATCACGGTCTGTTTTGTACACGGCCCCTGCCGGTCGACCATCGTACATGGAAAACTCATATCCCTGTTGTCCGGAGATGCGGTTGTCCGTGACAAAGCCGAGTGCACCGGACCTTCCGCCTCCTGAAACCGTAGTGTTCCAGTATCCTTCGGAGCCGCTCATGCCAAAAGTCGAGAATTGAGTTTCCTCCGGGATAGACCGTGACTTCAAATTAACCACACCGGTAAAGGCATTACTCCCATAGAGCACCGATCCGGGCCCCCGAATCACTTCCACGCTTGAGATAGATTCCAAGGGGTATGTCATATACACAGGGAAGTTTTCGCCACCATAATAGCTATCACGAATCGGACGGCCGTTAATCAGCAGCAGAGTGTGTAAATCCAGATGGCCGCCCATATTCCCTCGAAAGGAGGCTATGTTATGAGGATAAAAGTAAGATCCTTGCGTATACACACTCGGTTGTCGTTGCATAAGTTGATGCAGATTTCTATCTCCGTAGACTATGAACTCCTCTCGCGGTACGACAACGACGACACCCGGCGCCTCGTACTGTGGCTCGGACTTTTTTGAGGCCACGGTAACTTCAATATTCATGAGTTGCTCGATGTCCATGTCAAACAAATTATCCCTCTGCGACGGTTTATTTGGTTCGGTTGAGAGTGCCTCCTGTGCCAGGGCAGGCAACTGCATCATTATAATTAGGCATAAAGTAAATGCCAGAACTGCGAGGCGGATAAATGTTCGTTTCATTTCCAGAATTCCCATTAATAACTATAAGGCTTCAGATTCTTCAACATATGCCCCCAAAGAGCAATAAATTTCCACTTTTATAGACTATCGGTAAGGTAATACAACGTACTTGAGGAAAACAAGTTATCTCAATACCTTCTTTGATTGCTTCTGGTTCATTCAACCTTCATCTGTTCTGCAGCAGCTTCGATGGAAATATAACGTGGGAAACAATTAGTAGGGCAGCTATTATAAGACTGTAGTTTCCAAAAAATAAAACGCTAAGCAACGAGCTTTAGCAATTTATAGAA
>CAZFOQ010000276.1:0-3169 GCA_964520535.1 uncultured Pirellulales bacterium
CATGTTGAGATTAAACAAAATCGAATAAAATTAATGGAACAGATGCTCTACGATAACACTATACCTATCATGGACATCGCCCATGAGTTAAATTTCGATGATGTCACGCACTTTTCCCGGTATTTTCGCAAGGAAAAAGGTTTAAGCCCTAATGAATATCGCAAAAATTTTTGTCTGTTCAATAGTTATCATCACGATTCGCTCTTGGATGACAAGACTAATCGGTAGTGTCAAGAATCTTTCGCACATTTTATTATAAGTCTTCTCTGATCATGTTTTATGTCCCTGACACCCCCATGGGGGTGTCGCGATTTTTATCGGGCTAACCGGCCTCAGCCAGCACGTCGTTCCGCATTTCTCTCAAGCGATTCATATTCATGTATCGTCTCGTGCCCCACTTAGTCCCCGCGATGTGTCTGAGTCTCGCCGCGGCCAGCATCAACGCAGAATTGCCATCCGGGAAGCAGCCGACCACACGAGACCTTCGACGAATCTCACGCATGATGCGCTCCAGCGGATTGTTCGTGCGGATCTGTCGCCAGTGTTCGCGTGGGAACTCATAGTAAGCCAGCGTTTCATCTGCGCCCTCACGCACCCTTTCAGCAGCTTTACGCAGTTTCATCCCCTCAAGCTTGGCTGCGACAGCCTTGGCTTTCTTCGTGGCCTCTGCAATATCCTCCTGGGCGTGGATCGCCTTGAGCATCGCGGAGACTTCTTTGATCCTGGCATTTGGAACGACCGAGAAAACGTTTCTGTAAAAGTGCACCGTACATCTCTGCCAGCGGGCATCCGGGAAACACTCGCCGGTCGATTCGACAAGGCCAAGGCATTTATCCGATATGATCAGTTGAGCACCTTTGAGCCCACGTTTCTTCAAGGATCTCAGGAAGCTGCTCCAACCTTCCTTGTCCTCTTTGCCGCCTTCGACTATCCCGAGTATATCTCGATAGCCATCCGTGCCCACACCTATCGCGACCAGCACCGAGACGTTGCGAACCTCGCCGCCCCAACTGCGTTTGAGGCATATACCATCAAGATAGACGTAAGGATGTTCGCCTTCTATCGGGCGGTTTCGCCACTTGTCGATCCTGGCGTACATCTTCTGATTCAAATCGCTGACGGTACCGGCACTTACACGCATGCCCCACAGAGCCTGGGTAATATCTTCGACTCTGCGAACAGATACTCCCGCCAGGTACATCTCCATCAGAGCTTCTTCTACCGATGATTCGCGGCGTTTGTACCGCTCGATGATCGCTGTTTCAAACGTTGCCTTACGAAACTTGGGAACCTTCAGTTCAACTTCGCCGGCTTTGGTATGCAGCTTTCGCTTATAATGACCGGCTCTACCATCGGTCCTTGAGTTGGTTCGTTCATAACGTCTGGCATTGCAAAGCTGATCCGCCTCGACATCGAGCATGTCGTTGAGGGTCTCTTCAACCGTACTGCGAACCATCTCGCCGAGATGATTTCTGATCTGCGCCTCATCAATTTTGATAACTTTGCTCAAGTTCTTTTCCGCTTCTGCCGAATTACTGTTCTGCATAGCTGTGTCCTTTCTTTGATCTACTGGTTAATAATCGTTTTATGTACCATCGACCAGAGAAAGGACTGTTTTTATATCATTTCCGAAAGTGCGAAAAATATCTTACGTTATCGACTAATCTTAGATTTCCCAAGTAGTGCGTGACAAATCCATCATCTTTTAATATTATAAAGTCTTTAGAAACCACTCAAGCCAGTTTCAACCATTCTTTATGAGAGAGCCCAATGGATTAGGCACGCAAGGACTCTCTGATGCTCAATTTTGACTAAAGTTGAAGCTTGAATGTCATGGAACCAAAGTCACCAGTGACGCTGTACCGATGGCTTACCTAAAACTTAATGAAGCAGTTGGCCTGACCTCAGAAATTGATTCAGAACTTCGTGACAACCGAACGGACAAGAACGCTCACCACGGTCCTGCGATTTTCTTTGCTCAGACGGTCGATATACAGCAAACTTGTGGGCTATGACGATACGTAATGATGCAGAGTGGTTGGCTTTTGACTATGCCATGTGACCTGTTGCGAATGGCAGAGCCATGAAACATTCGGCCGATTTCACCAGCGTCATGAGCAGATTTTAAACAAAGATACTTGCTCAACCAGAGAATCTTGCATGCCTCATGATCCTGTCTAGTACTCGGATGGACGCTGTTAAAATGCTTAGGCCACTCAAAAAGATCATCCTTGATATGGACAATTCGGTCAATCCGACCTACGGAATCCTAATTCAGTATGGCTGGGTAGGCAATGATTAGCAAGAACAGACTCAGCAATCAGATTCGCCAGCTGCGTTTTGGACAACGGCCAGATAATCCAGCAGGAACTTGCCGACAAAGCTGGGGTGACCCGGTAGACGATGATCGCCAGAGAGGACGGCAAATACACCCCCTCATTACCTCTGGCCTTTCGAATAGCAAATGCATTGGGCCATTGGGCGTACTGATAGAATCTGTCTTTAAATACCGCAGCGACTGAGCCGAAAAACAACAGGATACTCATTAGGATAGTATCCCAAATTGCCCCATCCCACCCTATACATTCTGAAAAGGTCTTTGTTGTCGTGATGATTTTTATTAATAATACATTCTCCAAAGTCAAGCTGGTTTAAGTGTTTTTTTCAAAGACATTGATGCAAATCTCAGGCATGCATTCACATATTGGCGAAAAATAGACGCAAAAAAGCCTTTTTTTATGCTTGACTATAATTGATAATAATGATATGTTAAGGTTATTGAGTTTTTCACTTTGGATACGTCTATGAGGAGAAACTGGAATAAATTATCATTTGCACAAATAATGGCACACGGAGGAAAAGTGGTCGGTCAATTGTTCAAGCGCATTCAGGTGTTGATTGAAGGATTTTTTCAGAATAGGTTAGTTTCAATACACAAACTACAATCCGCCTTTCTGTCCGTCGCATTTGATTTAAATGTCGCAAGGACAGCAATCTCAAACGCAAAATGGTGTTGTAACAGGGAAGAAACAAAAAGATACTATGTATAGTGATGATATATATTTTTTCAATGAGAACGATAGTTTAAAAGGTTATATGATGCAAAGAAAAGAGGGATTCACATTGATTGAACTGCTGGTGGTCATTGCGATCATTGCCCTGCTGATGG
>CAZFOQ010000277.1:0-3155 GCA_964520535.1 uncultured Pirellulales bacterium
CAGGATAAAATTGAAAAAGCTATACCCATCAATCGATTAGCGACAGAGCACTAGAGATCGATGCTTCAGGATTACCAACAGGTATATATGAAGAAAATGTTGTGTTTCTCGACTCTAATTCACCTGAATCTCAAACATACATTTCAGTTATTTTAAATGTAGCTGAGACTTTTACAGTCCCTGATCAATATTCTACCGTTCAAGCAGCTATAGACGGTACAACCGTACCAGGAACACGCATTATTTTAAGAGATGGTATATATAAAAGTACAGGCAACCGAGATATTAACTTTAAAGGAAAAGCTATTTCGCTATTAAGCGAAAATGGACCGGAAAATTGTATGATTGATTGTGAAGGCCCCGAAACGGGATACCATCGAGCTTTTGTGTTTAATCAACTCGAAGACCACCGAACTATCATAGATGGTATTACAATTATCGGGGCTTATATAAATCACGGTACAGCAATCAAATGTGAATATGGTAGCCCAGTCATACGCAATTGCAGGATTATGGAATCTCCTTCTGGTGGGATTTCGTTTGGAACGGGAACTTATCCATTAATTGAAAACTGTTTCATCGAAGGCGATATTGATTGTTATAATGCGTACCCTTATTTACTTCATTGTGATATTATGGGCAATATTGAATGCGAGTATGGGCATCTTACTATTGAAGAATCTTCCATTAATAGTGATTATAGAGTAGTTAGTCTTGAACACTGTGATTGCACAATCTCTGATTCTACCATTACGGGGAATATGAAAAGTGGGTACAAGGGAGCTGGAATCAATCTCAGCGGATGTGGCAAATTCAATTTGATAGGCTGTACTATCCAATGCGGAACTCCTAACATCGTAGGTAATGCCAATCATATCAATATTCAAGGTTGTCTGATCTGCGATGGCGAAGTAGCAGGTATAATGTGTTCAGGTGAGCAAATCGATATCAGTGATTGTACTATAAGCTCTAACAGGGGAACAGGAATTAGATTGAGTGGGTTTCGTTTTGTATCTTTGAACAATGAGAAAGACTATAGGGCTTTCATCCGCAATTGTCTGATTACTGATAACGGACACTATCCCAAGGCAGGAGGTATTAGTTGTTTTAGATCTGATGTGATTATTGAGGATTGTCGAATTATTGCCAACTTTGGTCCAGGTATCAGATTAGATAGTTGTAAAGGTCCAATCATTCGACAAAACATTATCAGTGCAAATTTTGCAGATGGAAGGGGCGGTGGAATTAATTGCGATAACAGTAATGTAACAATCAAGAATTGTACGTTTACCTCAAATTCAGCAACTAATAATGGTGGTGCTATACACACTATGTCTTTGGATCAACCAACTCAGGTTGAGCTACTTAATTGCATTCTTTGGAATAATGGGGCTGAACCCTTGATCTTTTGGAACAAGTATAGTGTAGATATTTTAAGATATTGCAATATTCAAGGCGGCTGGGAAGGTTTGGGTAATATCGATGCAGACCCATTGTTTGCTGATCCCGGCTATTGGGCGGATGCGAACGACCCGAATGTAATTGTCGAGCTGGATGATCCGAATGCCGTCTGGGTGGATGGGGATTATCATTTGAAATCTGAACACGGCAGATGGAATCCGAATACGCAAACCTGGGCGGTCGATGACGTGACAAGTCCCTGTATCGACGCCGGCAATCCAAATACGCCTGTTGGAGATGAGCCGGAGCCGAACGGCGGCAGAATCAATATGGGAGCCTACGGCGGAACCGCCGAGGCAAGTAAAAGTCCTGAAAACTAAGGCATCATATTCAGTTCATATTATGGGAAAACATTTCTCTTGGAACCGATTTGTAGGAATCGGCCTATTCTTATTAAGAAGAAAAAAATAAACCGGATTCCGTAAGTTATCGTGACTTGAAGGTTCTTTAGATACAGGATAAAATGAAAAGAAGTGTTATTTTTTATGAGCCTTCTGTTTGCAAGCGACCATAATCGAGGATGCGACTAATACAACAACGGCTACTCCAGCGCTGATTATAAACCACGTTGGTATCGCGGCGTCCGATGAGTTCAGCCCTTTTGATGCGGATCCCCACCTTTCCTCCGGCGTCATCGCCAGAATAATCGCCGGTACATATGTTTCGATAATGTGCGCTGCGCTCATACTCAATCTGTCCTTATAATGTCCCTGTGTGTTGGATAATTTCACGTTTATATGCCGGTACAATATCCGCAGGATTGTCGCTTGTGCATAACTAAATTATACATCAGAAAATATGAAAAGCAAAATCGCCCGTGGCTAAGTATCTTGAGATTGCCGCGGCTACTTCGCTAGCCTACTCCGCCGAAGTAGCTTCGGCTACGAAGGCTGGAAAGCTACGAAGCCTTGCAATGGTCGATTCGTATCCTTCGGTACTTCGGCCCGTTGGCTAAGCAGGGCAGGTGAATGGGGATTTTTGTGGGTTTAAGGGCAAAGTTAAATGGCGTTTTTGCCGATAAAATTAAGACTGTATAAAATTTTGGCCCGAAAACGAACATCAGCCTATCTCAGGGCATATAAAATAAGGTATTATCAGGCCAAAGAAACAACAGAAGGCTGATTGTGTATGTTTGACAGATGAGTTAAGTTTGATAAAATAGATGTGGTTATTTGAAGATTAATGTTCGTAAATATTGTTCGTTGAGGTGTGGATGGTGTGGTGAAGTTTACGAAACATTCTTAAAATTTAATTTCAGGGATAAAGATGTTTGAGCGTTTCACAGACAGGGCACGAAAAGTAATGGCGCTGGCCAATCAGGAGGCCCAGCGATTTAACCATGAATATATCGGGACCGAACATATCCTTCTGGGTCTGGTCAAGGAAGGCAGCGGCGTGGGAGCTACGGTTCTGAAGAACCTTGATGTCGATATCAAGAAGCTGCGGCTGGAAATCGAGAAGCACGTCAAGAGCGGGCCTGATATGGTGACAATGGGCAAGCTGCCTCAGACCCCGCGGGCCAAGAAGGTGATCGAGTATGCGATAGAGGAAGCCCGGTCTCTGAATCATAATTACGTGGGGACTGAGCATATCCTGCTGGGTATCCTTCGAGAGAGCGAAGGGATCGCGGCCCAGGTTCTTTTGGATATCGGTTTGAAGCTCGAGGAAGTGCGACAGGAAGTTTTGAATCTTCT
>CAZFOQ010000278.1:0-3154 GCA_964520535.1 uncultured Pirellulales bacterium
ATATGTGCGGTATACTCTCATAAAAACTGGTACTAAAAACTGGGGCAGGCCAATTCGACTGATGACATTGCCTGCTGGTTTATAGACACTAACTATAACGGCGAGAGTTTCTTTGTCCGGCACGCATATTTTACCGGTGCCGACAAGCCTTATGAGAAACTAAAACGAGCTTTACGGGCGGAGATTAATGAAGAAGCCTGGTCGATGCTATATTCGACTAAAAGCAGACCTTTTGATCCACCAGAGACCGGTAAAATCGCCGTCAAGGTCATCAATCACTACGGCGATGAAGTTCTCAAAGTCTACGAAGTCAATACGTGATAGAGAGTTATCATGCAGGATAAAGAGAACCAACCATTTTCTAAAAGATTCGGCCACGTTGGTAAAAACAAAGAAATTACTGTCCGAGAAGATGCACCCGAGAATTTCCGTTATGCGGTTATTTCGATTGCGAGCAAAGATGCGCATCTTTCATCCTCTACCCTCAGAGAAATCGTCTGCCAGGTTTTGCGAATACGCCCAGATAAGGCACATAACTGGGGTGAGCCTAACATTTCAAATGAAGTCGAATACCTCATGGACAGTTGTGAATGGTATCGTGTTTATGATATTATCGAAGCGATCTACTCTTTTTTGGAACATCGCCGCAAGAATGCTACCTTCGATTATGAAGAATCCATCAATGAATGTCTTGTAGAAATGGGTATTGGTTGGAAACTCGTAAATGGTGCCATTGAAACGCGTGGCGAAGAGGCGTTCGAGCATGTTGTCCAGGATGCTTCAGGTGCTCTGGATGATGCGGACTTAACCACTTCCAAGCAGGAATTGGACGAAGCCATTAGAGCTCTCTCACGTCGTCCTGAGCCAAATCTGTCTGGCGCAGTCTTTCATGCGATGGCAGCTTTGGAGTGTGTAGCACGCGAAGTAACTGGTGGCAAGGAAACGCTGGGTGGGATCATAAAACAATATCCAGACCTGCTCCCGAAGCCTTTGGATGAGGCTATATCCAAGATTTGGGGTTATAGTTCTGAGATTGCTCGTCACGGAAAGGAGGACCGCACCTTAGAACGTGAAGAGGCTCAGCTCGTAGTTGGACTCGCGGCAACAGTTGCGACATATTTGACCCAGAAGTTGGCTTGAAACCTTAGCTTAGCAAAGTTCAGCGATGAATAATAAACAGTCGACGCCCACGGCGGCTGGCCAATAAAATGAAAAATTGGAGGGGAATATGAAGCGGTTTCAAAATAAAAAAACAAATCGTCTTTGTCGGCCAATAAAAGCAATAGATTTTCACCTGCGATAACACTCAGTTCGAGAGAGGTAGGCGATTATTTTGTTTTGTAAAATATTGCCATTGAAAATTAACACAGCTTGCATAGAATTTGGGAGTCGGCTCGAAGCAATAAAAGGAAATTTATGGATAAATGCGTAGTATTTTATTCGTGGGAGTCTGATCTACCCAATTCTACGAATCGAGGCTTCATACAGAAAGCTCTTGAGGATGCCGCAAGAACTATTCGTGGCAATGATTCAATCAAGATAGATCCTGTTATAGATCGTGACACTTCAGGTGTTCCTGGATCGCCTGATATAGCGAACACAATCTTCTCTAAAATTGATGCAAGTGATATTTTTGCATGTGATGTTTCAATTGTTAATCAAGGCGAAAAGTCAAGGCCCACACCTAATCCTAATGTCTTGATCGAACTTGGATATGCAGTAAAAGCTCTAAAATCCGAGAGAATAATTATCATAATGAACACGGCTTTCGGTGGTCCGGAACTACTTCCGTTTGACCTGAGCAAAAAGAGAGTCTCAACTTATTGTATAAGTAAAGACGATGCAGACAAGTCTACCGAGCGAAAGAAACTAACACAATTGTTGGTTGAAGCTATTAAAACCATTATGAGTCATACAGACAAATCAAAACCAAAAGGAAAACGAAGTGGGGAAAAAGATAAACTTAAAGAGGAGTGCGAGGAAGTTTTACTTAATGGAAATAAGCAAGATTGGCGAGGATTGGTTGATGAACTTTGGGTTGACATACCAAAACGAATTCTCGAATGGAAGCCAAAGGCTGAGCAAGTGTGGAACAAGGGAGAAACCAAAGAAATAGAAATCGCAAGGTTGGAAGCAGTAGAGATATGTTTGCCGAGTTTTGTACCAATTCTTTTGGCGGTAGAAAATGGGCGAATGGACTTGTGGCAGGAATCTGTTGGACCATTACGGCAGCTTTTACTGCTCTCCAATAAAATGGGTGGTGGATTTACGGACGTGATAGAGATAGGTTCTCATATGTTATACTTTGCCGGAAATCTTGGAATGGCCCTTGCAGTGAGGACAAAGCAGTTGGACTTTGTAAGTAAATGGATGCAATTACCAATGCCCGGAGATCGATATGATGACTCAGGGGAAAAATCGTGGGCAGAAGTTAGATCTGCTCATTACCTATGGGGTCGATATATGCAAGATCGCTTTGAAGAGATTCTCAAAATATGTAAATCAGATTATTTATCTGGATTTTTCACAGACATAGACCAGTTTGTTAAATACCTGTTTCTTGGGAATTTGACACAATCCTTGTATGAACTAAGCATATATATAAAGGATGAAAAAAAGCGAAAGTTTATTGAAGACAGAGATATAAACAGGTTTAAATTTAATCTAAAGGTACATCCTGTATGGGTTTTAATGGAGCCTGATGAGTTTAAGGCGGAAACATGGGAACTATTCGGTCCATCTGATAGTTTACTTAAATTTGTATTTCCAAGTGAAAGCGGCAACATTGAAAAATTTTGGGAGTGGTGGAAGATATGGAAAGAAATTTGTATTAGTAGTATGAGCAACAGATCGTTTTTGTTTCGTCAAGCCAATTTTCTAACACTACCCGGAGAACCTTTGTAAGTAACGTGACGTCGGAGGTTTCTAATATGGAGGATATTAGGCATAATTTTGTTTTTTAGCTGTTCAAATTCTTTCGGATTTAGAGTGCCGATAAAGCGGCAAAGAATCGCCCATTCAGCCGGATCGATGCCTTCTGAGAGGGAACACCATACACCTGTTTCAGCAATTGAAGGTTCTGAGAATAACAGTCCTTGAGTGTACGTCTTCAGCAAAAATGAGACAAAAATGCCTTCAAATTAGGAGACGATTT
>CAZFOQ010000279.1:0-3080 GCA_964520535.1 uncultured Pirellulales bacterium
ACCCTATCGGCAAAAAGACCTAACAGACTTTATTGCACGGACATAGTACTAGTGCAGTTGTGTTGAACTTTAATGATTATGCTTCTGATTTCGCCCATCGGTAAGATGCACACAAAAAGGCAGGTTGAACTGGAAGACCGGTTCTTCCAATGGGTTTTTCTATGTGGATCAAGGAGGTGGTTTCGGAGGGTAATAGCCTTGTCAATTGATTGTCTCGCTGTTGGCGCAACGAACTGGCCTTTTGCCGACGAAAAAAGGACATTCTTGAGCTTTATAGAACAATTTCACAACGTGCCTGACCTGCAACTAATCGGCAACCAAACCTGTAATCATCATGATGAACATGTTGATTCAGAATTGTGACCCTGAAATGTTGTCATTCCTATAAGTTGGCAAGAATGCGGTCCTTGTGGCTTTTAGTGCCCATAACCCGGAGGTCGGAGGTTCGAATCCTCCCCCCGCTATTGCTTGTAAATAAAGGACTTGCGTTAAATCGTGAGTCCTTTTTTTATTGGCAAAAGGGTGTTTTGTACATCACTTTGTACATCACGTTTTTAGCTTAAAAAAGGGACTTCTGAAAAAACACTTTTTAGGAGTCTGTATCATGACAAGTTTAGTAAAGCGAAATAACAAGTATTATCTTCAATGGCGTGTAGGTAAAAAGTTAAAAAGAAAGGGTCTCTTTACTTCAAGCTTTCAGATTGCCAAAGAAAAGCTCAGGCAGTTTGAATCGGCTCAATATCGCGGTGAAGTAAATCCGTTACCGACAAAAACACCACTGCCCGAAATCATTACAAGATATGTCGAACATATTCGAAATATCAAGACGGAAAAGAGTGCCCAGACCGATGTATATTATCTCAGGCAAATGTTTGGCCCTATATGTCCGGCCTTACAGGTAAACAGCCGTAAACAGAGTGTCAGGGCTCTGAAAAAGCCACCCAAAGAAGGACAGGACAGGCGTTTCAAAATGAGTACTATCGAAGTAGCATATCTTGAACAGATCGCTACAGCCGATATTTCCAACTTCATTACTTCGCATGTAAAAAGCAGGGGGCTTGCACCAAAGACGGCTAACCGTTACCGGGAAATTATTAATCGGCTTTTCAACTGGTCTATTCAGGAACAGGGTATCAGAATGCCCGGCAATATTAATCCCGTCTCTAAGGTCTCAAAGTATAAAGAAAAGGCTCCTGAAATCAGATTCTTGAAACTTGACCAGATCGAAAAACAATTAAAAGCCTTAGAGGATCACCGACAATTACAGGTTATGGTAACAATGTACATTTATGCAGGATTAAGACGAGAAGAACTCCTTTGGCTTACCTTTGATGATGTTGATCTCAAATCCGGAACTTATGGTATGATCCGTATCAGGGCAAAGTCGATAAATGGAGAATCTTGGCAGCCGAAAACCGCCAAAAACAGGGCTATTCCCATTAGCTCTACTTTGAGGTGTTATCTTGATAAATATACACATAAAATAACTCCGGAGAAATGGTTTTTTCCTTCTCCGATGGGTAAAAGATACGATCCGGATAATTTTAGCAGCGATCTTAGAAATGCCAATAATAAAGCTAAGCTTAAATGGACTTGTTTGGATTTTCGGCATACTTTCGGATCACAGCTTGCAATGGCCGGAGTTTCGCTGTATAAAATATCGGCATTAATGGGAAATTCACCAGAGATATGCAGGAGACATTATGCAGCTTTGATACCGGAAACTTTATCCGACAGTGTTGAATTTACCCCGTTAAAAATACCGGGACAAAAAAGTGCATAGGTAATAATATGGCGAAGAAAATCAAAACATTAAAATCTGCAAGTCTGGATATTGCACAGGATAAAATCAACAAACTTAAACAGATTTTCCCGGAGGCTTTTGCTGAAAGTAAGATTGACTTTGACCGGCTAAAAGAATCATTGGGTGAAAGTATCGAAACGAACGGGGAACGATACGGATTAAGCTGGGCAGGGAAAAGCGATTGTTTCCGGCATATTCAGGAATCGACTACAGCTACATTATTGCCGGTAAAGAAAGAATCCTCAGACTTCGACAATACGGAAAATATCTTTATCGAAGGCGATAACCTTCAAGTCCTAAAAGTCATGCAAAAATCATACTATGGCAAAATCAAGATGATTTACATTGATCCGCCTTTCAATACTGGTAGCGATAGTTTTATCTATCCGGACAGGTTTTCGGAATCTCAGGATGAATATCTAAAGAGAATCGGCGATAAAGACATTGAAGGTAATCTGATAAAAGACGGCTTTTTTAGAAAAAATACAAAAGACACGGGCCATTTTCATTCCAACTGGCTTTTGATGATGTACCCCCGTCTATTTCTCGCAAGAAATTTGTTGAGACAGGATGGCGTAATATTTGTTTCAATTGATGATAATGAAGTTCACAACCTTAAAATGGTTATGAATGAAGTTTTTGGAGAAGATAATTATCTTGCTCAAATTACTTGGAAAAAGAAAACAGGAGCTGGTGCTAAAACAAGAGGTTTTATCACACTACACGAATATGTCTTGTGCTATTTCAAGAACATAGACGAAGCCACAGATATAGAGATTCCATACTCAGAAAAAACTCAGAGTATGTATAACAAAAAGGATGAATACTTCGATGAACGTGGCCCATATTCAACATGGCCTTTGGACACAACAAGTATGGCAGAGCGTAAGAATTTGCGTTTTCCGATAATACATAAAGGGATAGAGATTTGGCCAGAGAAACAATGGTTATGGTCAGAAGAAAGAGTTTTAGAAGCTCAAAAAAAGAATATGCTTATTTTTAATGAACAAGAAAATGGTTCATATAAGGTGAGATTCAAAGGTTACCTCTATGATGAAGATGGAAGTATGCGAAAAGGCAAGCCATTATCAATTTTTGATGGGCCTTATACACAGGAGGGTTCAAAAGACTTTTCATTGTTTTTTGATAAAGCGGTTTTCCCCTTTCCGAAGCCTGTTGACTTTATTAAACAGATAATCAATTGTTATATCAATGGTCAAGATACTGTAGTTTCCAAAAAATAAAACGCTAAGCAACGAGCTTTAGCAATTTATAG
>CAZFOQ010000280.1:0-3056 GCA_964520535.1 uncultured Pirellulales bacterium
TGCCTTCCCTCCCCTTGTGATGGCTATATTGTATCACAATATCAGGGAGGGACATCGGCTCTCAAGATATGGGTAATCTCCAGTGGGCATGGCTTGACGGTAGAACGTTCGATTTAGAAGCTAAGGAACAAGTATTCCAAGCAAGTTGTGCGCTGGAGCATGATCTGGGTGGGATATGGTCGGTGTCTCAAAATCCACTGGGGCATTGGGGGGGCTCCTCATCTGCTTTTCTCCTTTTCAAGCATCACACAACTTCTCCCAGACTTGACTCAAACCCGAGCTGTTTTATCCCTGTCTCACCGTAGCGGCAAGACGCCCTATGCTTTGTCAGGTGAGGGATAGCCATTGTTTTCCCAAATTCGCCTCGGGCGTTTGTCAGGGGATGCTTGTGGGCATGAATCACATCACCTGGGTTTCGCAGGGAAAGGCCCACAAAAGTCGGGATGATCCATTCGTCTAGCTGATAACTTGGGAGGAGGCTGTGTGTACATCCTTGGTGTTTCATGTTTTAGAGATGATGCAACTGCAGCACTGTTAAGAGATGGTGCTATTGTCGGAATTGCTGAAGAAGAACGCTTCATTAGGATCAAGCATTCAGTTCATAAGCCAAACGGGCTATTCGTAACATCACTAGAGGAAAGCGAGCCGTTGGATGGTTTCGAGTTGCGCTTCTTTCCAATAAACGGTATTGAGTTCCTGCTCCGTGAGGCAGGTATTGATCTCACAGACATCGACTATATTGCTTATGATTTTGACTTCAGAATCAGGATAGATCGTTTTGATGAGTTCAAGCCGATTAGTGAGATTGCTCCCCCTGAAGAGCACAACAAGCTCATTAGTTGCTGGCAGTACTGGCAGAGACTGCTGAGAGATTTCGCTCAACGTTGTCAAGCTAAATTAGTGTATGTGCCCCACCATTTAGCACATGCGTCCGGAACTGTTTTATCTTCTGGATTCGAGCAGACCAATTTTATGATTATTGATGGGTTCGGCGAGTTGTCGGCCACGACACTGGGCTTTTTTGATGGGGAGTTCAAGATTCTACATGAAGTTCCTTTGCCCCATTCGCTGGGATTGCTCTACTCAGCCATAACTAAGCTCCTTGGTTTCCGGCCGTTCAGTGGCGAGCAAAAAACAATGGGGCTTGCGGCCTATGGAAAGGATATATACCGCACTCAACTTGAGAAGATGGCTTGGATCACGGCTGATGGTTTCGGCACCAATCCAGATTATATCTGGACTTACCTTGATATGGGTTCATTCAGGCCGTCAGCTTTGCCGCAGTTGCTAGGTGTACCGCCTCGTGACCACACAATTAGCGCAGTGGACGGAGACTACCCACACATTGCTTGCTCCTTACAACTCCAACTGGAACGGATTGTCTTTCATCTGATCGACATTCTCAATTCCATTCATCCATCAGAGCGCCTTTGCCTGGCCGGTGGCGTTGCATTAAATTGCCAGCTGAATGGAAAAATCGCGCAGCGTCCAGATGTAGGAGAACTCTTCATCCAACCGCAAGCTGGCGACTCCGGGACTGCCTTGGGAGCAGCGTACTACCAGCACTTCTATCTTACAGGGCAGCGACCAGAGCAGCTTCGCCATGCGTACTGGGGTCCAAGTTACAGCAATAGCGAAGTGAGAGCCACACTTGACCGTTTGAAACTGCCCTATCGCCGCTTAGATGATGTTACTGAAGAGACTGCAAAGTTATTGGAAGAGGGCAAAATTGTGGGATGGTTTCAAGGCCGGAGTGAGTGTGGACCACGTGCTCTCGGCAACCGCAGCATTCTGGCCAACTGTGCCATTAAAGGCATTGATGACGCGATCAATCTGTACGTCAAAAACAGAGAGACCTGGCGACCATTTGCCGCTTCAATTCTCGATGAAGATTGTGCAGACTATCTCACGGTCGATCTATCTTCACCTTACATGCTACTCACGGTTCCGTTGACTGACCGTGGCCAACGTGAGCTAGTTGCTGCCTCCCACAAAAACGGGACTACGAGACCTCAGACAGTCAGTCGGGAGACAAATCCAAAGTTTCATCGATTGCTCAAGGAGTTCAAGCGCAGGACAGGAGTGGGCGCTCTCCTAAATACATCTTTCAATGTCAGGGGTGAACCGATCGTGAATAACCCAACAGAAGCGATACAAGATTTCTACCTCACAGGCCTGGATGCTTTGGTAATAAATGATTTCCTACTGTCAAAGGACGATAACTAACCTTTTGAGCATATCCACCCCCCTGAAAGCCAAAAGACCCAAACTGACGCGCAACGGATTCGAGATGGGCCGCACAAACAATCAGTATGCTCCTTATGAATATATGAAGTGCATAGATGAAGTGAACTACAGCCTATCAGAGCAGTTAGCTGTGACTAAGCGGTTGGGTATGCAGCTAATCAATGTGTCATCCGGTGTTAGCTACTATCCTGCTCCTGACATCTTGCTGGAAGAAATAGCCCGGGCAGTTAATCATCCATCGTTTTGTCAACAGTATGATGGACCTGAGGGATCCCCACTTGGTCGTCAGGCAATTCAGTGTTATGAACACTTGTTGAGCTACTATGGAGTAAAGTTGAGTTATGAGAACATACTGATTACTCAGGGTGCCTCGATGGCTATGCATGTGTTGGGCTTATACTTCGCGGATAAGTATCCAGGTGGTGAAATCTTGGTGCCAGTCCCGACTTTTGCTTTAGCCGGTTCAGCTATGAAATCCGCCGGCTTATGTGTGCGAGAGGTATTCTATACAAGGGACAAGCGTTTTATGCCTACGGTGCTGGATTACCAAGTGGCGCAGAGCGAACGCACCCGACTACTGTATTTAAACATCTTCAACAACCCGACTGGCGAATGTTATGACAGGCAGGAACTAACCGAAATCGTTCAATGGGCCAAAGAGTCTGGTATAACTATCATCGTTGATAAAGTATCCGCCGACCTGATTCCAGATGCTAATGCCCCCAATATATTGGACATTGCTTATGAGCGAGAACTTGAAGTGGACCCCTGAGATTGGACAGTTTTTGGGCGATTTTTAGTGAACATGT
>CAZFOQ010000281.1:0-3052 GCA_964520535.1 uncultured Pirellulales bacterium
CAGCTTGGCTGTATTGTAATCCTACTTCGAAGGGTTTTGGGATGACTTCTAATAACTATTACTTTTAATCGATGACTCAAGGCTTTTTTTTGGGAGTTATGAAATGAAGAAATTGATAGACTATTTTGTCAAAGGCCTTTTGATTTTTGTCCCCATAGCCCTAACGGTTTTTTTGCTTATCTGGGCATTTACCAGTTTTGATGCAGTCTTTCGCAACTTGTTCCCAATATATTTTCCCGGCCTGGGACTCATTCTGATATTTGTATTAATAACTTTTATCGGCTTTCTGGCGTCTAACTTTTTAGGCAGGAAATTTTTCGCTCTTGTAGAAAAGGTCTTCAGGGGTCTGCCGCTGGTGAAGCTGCTTTATTCGGCTGTGAAGGATATGATCGAGGCTTTTGCGGGCGAGAAAAAAAGTTTCGACAGGCCCGTACTTGCCGCAATTGCTCCCGGATCAGCCGTAAAGGTGGTTGGCTTTATTACAAGAGAGAGCCTTGAGAACTTTGGGCTTGCAGACTATGTTGCCGTATACATGCCTCAATCATACAACTTTGCCGGCAATGTCCTGCTCTTTCCAAAAGAGTCGGTTAAGCCGTTGGATGTAGAAAGCTCACAGGCAATGGCGTTTATTGTCTCAGGTGGAATTTCAGGTGGTTCTTCATAAACAAGTGTCCTTTTAGACATAGTGAAGAGATATTTATTTATTGAGCCGTTTTTTCTATTCTATAGATGGCCAAGGGTATAAGGGTCAAATCAAACAATCATGCATACTGAATGATGATGTCCTTCAGAACTACCATTTTGCTTCATACAGGTACTGGGGTGATAGAGTGACATTAAAAGACGCTGTCGAATTCAAACAATCCGACTCGCTGTATTGAAAAATAATCTCACTACAATTGACAATTACACTTCCCAGTTCAGTTTGTCTTGACAGCGCCAGTAAAACCTACCAATCAGATGCGAGATAACAAAGGCGATATAAAGCCCCAAGAAATAGAAAATTCCCATCAAAATTAAAACTGCTATTGTCGGTTCCTGTGCATCTTCCGACTCAAACATACCTGCCAAGCAGGTAAAAGCGAAGAGGACACCGACAACAAGCAGCACAAGTCCGCAATATTGAAAGAATGTACTGAATATCGAGCCAAGCAGCAGGATGGGATTAAGGCCGCCTATAGAATTAAACATTATGCAGGCCAATAAGCCCATCGGAAAGAAAAATGATCCGGTTAATAAAAGTCCCTAGTAAATAGCATCTAAGTTTCCTGTGTAGAGATTATAAAAAAAAGCAGGTGCTAATAATATCAGGTAACAACCAATTATATGCTGCATTTGCGACCACATTTCACCCGGGCCAATCGCGGCGAAGGCTTCCGGCGCTCGTGTGCTGCCTTTGGCACTGTCACGAACACATTCTGTGAAATACCAGCCCATATACAGACCGACCAACACATTAATAATAAAACCAGGTAATCCAATTACCACGCCGGCCCTGCCAAGCGATATTCTTAGAATAGCTATGAGCGAGGGTATTATAGTAAATATCGCTAAATGTGTTAATCCTGACACGCTTGCCGGATACAGGAAAATGTCTATAAACCACGGCAGTCTGCGTTTGCCAACTGGCTCAGGTTCTTTAATTTCAGATTCATTATAAAGCTCCTTTTCGATATCATTTTCTATCCTTTCCGACTGTTCCACCGGCGATTCCTTCAGCTTGTATTCTTCGGGGACTTCCAGAAGCGTCAAGCCGGCACCATTACCTGCCAGTCGTATCGTCATATCGGCAGAATCATTTTGTTTTGGCTTATAGACAGGTCCCTTAACTGCCGGTACGACAATTGGATTTTTGCACTTGGGGCAGCGACCTTTTTTGCCTGAATGAATCCTGAGAACGCTTATTTTCTGGCCACAGCTCTTACAGTGAATTTCAATCGTTGTCGATTTATCCGGCACAACAAAAAAGTTGCTGCACTTGGGACATTTTCCCCGCTTGCCTGCGTTCTCATCTTGAACGCTCATTCTGTGGCCACATTGTTCGCAGGAAAACCGAATCATAAATACCTTCCATACCTCAGGCAAACACGATAGTCACGTTCTATTAAATAATACGCTTTGAAGTTGATTTTCTTCAGTAGAAAACAGCAGAGACCATTTTTCCAGGAAAAATTGGAATGATCCGGCAATCAGGTGCTGAGCTTTTCCCTGATTATTTCTGCAGCTCTGGTAAGGGCAACGTTGATTTTCTGTGGTTTTTTTCCGCCTGCCTGTGCCATTTGCGGTCGCCCTCCGCCGCCGCCATCCACAATAGGCGCGATATTCTTTACGATATCACCGGCGCTGAGACCTTTTTCAACCAGGTCGCTGCTCATGCCCGCGATAAGCGTTGCCTTTCCGTCATCATCGAAGCCCAAAACAATAGCTGCGGATTTTGCCTTCTTTTTGAGCATATCGATTGCCTCTCGCGCCTGCTCAACAGAGGCAGCAGAAAGTTGACCAACAATTATGGAGGAATTTCCGATTTTATCACATTTTTCAAGGAGCTGTCTTGCCTGTCCCATCACATCCGAGCCGGTTGCTTTAGAGGCAGACTTGAGCTTCTTGGAAAGTTGTTTGTTATCCTTTATCAACTGGCCGATCCGGTCAACCAGACCATCAGAGGGAACCTTCAAAATCACTGAAAGCTCATCGACAATGTCACTTGCCTTTTCGAGATAGTCGTTAAGTCCCTGACCGGTCAATGCTGTAATTCTGCGAACACCGGCCGAGATGCTCTCTTCTTTTATGATCTTGAAACCGCCGATAGAACCGAGCTTGTCAACATGTGTGCCGCCGCAAAACTCCTTGCTGAAAGCCTCTTCAATCTGGGCATCGCTTCCGGCACCAACCGCAACCACCCGGACTTCGTCGCCGTATTTTTCGCCGAACAGCGCCATCGCTCCCAGTTGTTGTGCCTTGTCCTTTGGCAAAACAGCCCATGTCACCGGCAGATCTTCAAGGATTTTTTCTCTGACTAAATTCTCGACCTGTTTTAATTGCTCAGTTGTAA
>CAZFOQ010000282.1:0-2995 GCA_964520535.1 uncultured Pirellulales bacterium
ACAGTATCAATTGTTAAAGAACTAAGCCATTATCATTTTTCTTGGAAAGTACAGAATGTCAATAATCCCATACTTAAAATATCAGCATTTACGGAGAAAATAAACAAGAAATATCAGGAGGGTTTTGATCGAAGTGATATAGACATCCACCTGCCCTAAGTCAACAAGGTTAAAACTTTAGCTTATTTGTCCGTATACAGCCTGAATCCTTGCAATAGCATTGACTTTACTATTCTTTTATACTAAGATGAAGGATATAAACAACTAATATGTCATGTAAAGCTTAAGCCACTTTCAGTGTTATAATCCGCCGATTGGGGATGAGGTTGGAAAAGGTTGCTCTTATATATGAAAATCCCATTGCTCAATGTATTGTTGGCTATTTTTTTTGCTGGTTCTGTTGAAGCTGATACGCTTCTGGTTATCAACGAGTTGATGGCATCCAATAGCAGTATTAAATCGGATTTACAGGAACAATTTGATGACTGGATCGAACTCTACAACTACAGCAACGAGGCTATTAACATTGGCGGCATATATTTAACAGATAATTTATCTGTCCCCAATATGTGGCAAATTCCCGCTTCAACCACTGTTCCGGCAGGTGGTTATTTGTTGATATGGGCCGACAACGACACCGGTGACTCTGGGCTACACGCGAATTTTAAGCTCAATGCCGATGGTGAAGAATTAGGCCTGTTTAACATAGACGGGACAACTTTAATTGATAGTATTACTTTCCCCAAACAGACTACCGATATTTCTTACGGCAGGTATCCCGATGCAGGTGACGACTGGCGCTTTTTCGCTTTTCCCAGCCCGGCGGCACAAAATGAAGGCGGGTACTTGGGCGAGGTTGCCTCTCCTAAATTCAGTCATATTCATGGTTTTTATGATACGCCTTTCTCTGTAACAATCGCCACCGAAACCGAAGGTGCGGATATATATTATTCACTTGACGGCTCTGAACCATATCTCATTGGTCCACGTGGACCAATCATAAGTGCAGTCTACACAGGTCCGATTCCAATCAATAGGACCACATGCCTGCGGGCACAGGCGGTTAAAGCAGGTTGGAAGGATTCGGAGATCGAAACACAAACCTACCTTTTCCTTGATGACGTAATTAGACAGTCGCCTAATGGACAACCACCTGGTTCCGGTTGGCCTGCCCAGGGTAACAGCATCAATGGCCAGAGAATGGATTATGGCATGGATCCGGATGTGGTTAACGATTCTCAATATGCCAATCTAATAGAGGATTCGCTGCTGGCAGTTCCAACTATCTCATTAGTGACTCAATTGAGGAATTTGTTCGGTTCATCGTATGGTATTTATGTGAATGCAAGAAACGAGGGACCAGATTGGGAGCGTCCTGTGTCGGTTGAACTGATTAATCCCGGTGGTAGTGAAGGTTTTCAGATCGATGCGGGATTACGAATACGAGGAGGATACAGCCGTGGTTCCAATTACCCGAAGCATGCCTTTCGCTTATTCTTCAGAGCAGAATATGGTTGCTCAAAGCTGAGGTTTGCTTTATTTGGTGACGAAGGAGTCGACGAGTTTGAGAACGTTGATCTTCGAACCAGCCAAAACTATTCCTGGGCTAACGATAGTGGAGATCGTAATACTATGGTACGCGAGGTATTCTCACGCGACCTCCAGGGACAAATGGGTCAACCTTATACTCGCAGTCGTTATTATCACCTCTATATTAATGGTCACTATTGGGGTCTCTTTCAGACGGAGGAACGTCCGGAAGCAAGTTACGCCGAATCATACTTCGATGGTGACCAGGAGGACTATGATGTCGTAAAAATGGACCGAGAGCAGGGCAACAGGATGATAGCTACCGATGGGAATATGGATGCCTATGGTCGGCTCTATGATGCGGCAATTGAAGGTTTCCATAACAATACCGATTATTATCGAGTTCAGGGTATGAATCCGGACGGTACACCTAATCCCGACTACGAGACACTGCTCGATGTGGATAACCTCATCGACTTTATGATTATCGAATATTATACCAGTGACAGAGATGGGCCTGGCTCACGTTATGGCAATATACCGAATAATACATTTTGCATCTACAACCGAAGCGATCCGGACGGATGGAAATTTTTCCAGCATGACTCCGAACATACACTTGGTGTACCCGGAGATGCGGAAAACATGGTTACACCTTTGACTACTGCCGGGGCCCAGTGGCGGTACTTCAATCCGCATTGGCTGCACGAACAGCTTATTGAAGCTAATGCCGATTACCGCCAACGCTTTGCTGACCGCGTTCAGAAATATCTGTTCAATGGCGGTTTGCTTACTCCGGATGTTTCAATAGCTCGCATAGACGCTCGCGCTGCTCAGATCGATCTTGCAATCATTGCTGAGTCGGCACGCTGGGGTGATGCTAGACGTCATCCACCTCGCACACGACAGGATTGGATCAATGCGGTCAATTTTGTCAAAGAATGGATTACAAATCGCGATCCAATCCTGCTCAATCAACTTCAAGATCAGAAATGGTTTCCGAATATTTCTGCGCCTGTTTTGAGCCGACCCGGGGGCCGGGTTGCGGGCCCGGTTGATCTGTTTATAAGCACACCGACAGGTGTAATATATTATACCCTTGATGGTTCTGACCCACGTCTTCTCGGAAGAATGCAACTGGTTGAATCTACAAGTGATATTTTAATAGCTGAGGGAGCCGAAAAACGATTAATCATTCCGTCCGGTTCGATTAGTGACGCTTGGAAGGGCGGTGGATTCTTCAATGATAGGAACTGGATTTCCGGCACAGGGGGAGTCGGTTATGATACGGGCTCCGAGTACAGAAACCTTATAAATATCGATCTGTATAACCAGATGTATCAGGGCCAAACAAGTTGTTATATGCGGACACACTTTAATGTTCCTCAGGATTTGAGCCAGTTCGATATTATGACACTTAGAATGCGTTACGATGACGGTTTTATAGCTTATATCAATGGCATTG
>CAZFOQ010000283.1:0-2993 GCA_964520535.1 uncultured Pirellulales bacterium
TATATCGGCAAAAAAGCCTGTATGACATCACGTTATGTGCGACAGAGCACTAGTCCTGATTCCTTACCTATAGTCTGGAGCCAGTCTGATGCACTTGTTGATGAAAGTGCATCTCCGCGTTCAGCAACAGCAAAAGTAGCCTGGAGTACCAGCGCTTCTCCCGAACTGATAGTTCGACAGATGCTCATATATTGTTGTGGTAAAACGCTATCTCTTTCCGACTGTGTTTCTGTAGCGGCACCAAGTAAGATTGCTTTGAGCATGCGGAAACGAAGAGAATCTGGGGAATCCCGATCTAGGAAATCCAGCATTTCTTGAAGACACTCTTGGTGTTGTTCCGAACGCACATAATCCTCTTTGATTCGCCCCTTCTCTCGCAGTCGCTCCCATTCTTTAAGGAGTGCGTTCAAAAAAGTACCGCTGCGTGTGCGCTGAAATATGTAACCAAGAGAGAGAATAAGATCTTTGCGGTCGGAAGCAGCAATTCCAAAAAGACCCTCAACAAGACCCTTTGCTGTTTCACGCAAAAGTATTGACGTCTTATCGTTTATCTTTTTCTTGGGAGTAATGTCACCCATTTGTCAACCTATCATATTATTGGATAACTATGTTTATTTATATTAGTTATACTAGTGACAGTTACCGATTTTGGTAATTATACATCGGTGGCTGTCCCTAATTTTAACCAGAGGAAACGGGAACGACTAGTAACCATCATTAAAATAATCGACGCATAAATCATCACAGGACGAATTGGCTAGTGTTCATCGATTTGTAATCTGTCGATTACGTGCTATCAAAGTTTTTTATGGCTAACGATGTCACCACCAACCTTGCGACCTGTTGTTAACGACTCCCGAAACTCATTTGGCGAGTAGTTGCGCCCATTCGAAAGGTTAATCCAATGCTCACCCATGAACTCATAGGTTCCCTTAATCGACACCTGTTTATAGGGTTGGCCATTGACATATTCTTGGTATGTTGCACCAACCGGAAACTCTGGAATTACAATTGGACGCATTTGGGACCTCCTAAACAGCAAACTTGGAATTAATGAGATTGTTGCCCCAGGCTACTGTTTCTTTATAATATTTTGATGCCAACTTGCTCGCAACCTTGGTAATCTGTTTCTGCATTTCCGCCGACTCATCGTAGCCTGGATTCATCCGTTTCAGTATTGAGCTTGTTGTCGTATGGTCACAAACGCTAAAAACCTTGGTTAATAGATTTAAGCAACCGACGACGTCACCAGGATTATGTTCGATACTGCGCGTTGCATTTAAGCAATGGATGGCATAACAGAACGCCTTTAGTGGATCAACTTTCCAAGTCCAATATGCAGACAGGCGACCAAGCAAAAGACTCTTGCGAATGCATCGCGGGAGCCCCTGTTCAAGAATCGAGACGTTAGCAGTAGCATGATCACCACTGTTGCCTGTTGGATACGCTGCGCGCAGGTATGTGACGTCAAAGTCAGGGAACTTACGCATAGCATCCCCGGGATCTAGTGAAGAGATGGATCGAAAATTTCTCTTTTCATTTCCATCAACACCAAAGACAATGGTACGAAGGTTCTCGTCAGTACGAGAAGCTCCGGTGCGTCTGGGAAAGAGCCAGTTGGAAATGCCCATTGTATTTCTCCTAAAAATGTGAAAACTATGAGTGGCCAGTGCTTTATACGTATAACATTTTTTATGTCTTTCCGTATAAGAACCTAAACAACACTCGTTTTACAGCATAAAATTCCAGACCTCTCTGAGTTTTCGTATAACATCCCAAGCTTCTCGGCATAAAACCAGAAATCACGAACTACGCCGTTGCCGCTTCAAAGCTGTCAAATCCGCTATCATTAATTATTGATGCTGTCTCCCTTTTGTAAGTTAAGATCACGCTGGTATTATACAGTTGATGGATTTGATAAACAATCCACAATAAAAGGCGTATCTCACAGGCTAAGTATCGATTGAAAAATTGGCGAAACGTTAAAATTTTGTCATCTCGTTGACCGCCGTCGGCCTGTCGGCCTCATCGCAAAGACAACGCCGTATCAAGGAGATTTTCGGTTAAAAAACGCCGATTTTGGTTGTATTACGGCGGGTTTGTGATACAATGAATAGGGGATAGGAAATTGGGGGTAGGGGATAGAGAGTAGCGGAGCAAAACGCAATGAAGAAGCTCATTTCTATGTTCGAATCCCAGATACTTCACCTTCGGTTCAAGCATGACAAATATAGTGTAAAAAACCGCCGAATGGCGGGTATTCGACAAGTGTAGAGAACTCTCTACAAATCGACCTTTTTTTTGCAAAACAAAGCCAATTCAAAGCCAATATTACTAAGGCGCGCCCAAAAACGGACATAAAAAACCCTGGGCATACTCACAGCATGTCTGTTCGAACAGTTATGCTATTTATGTTACCGCCGGATTGTTCCTTTCATGAGAGTAAAGGAATGTGGCGGGAGGGTGAAGTTCGACCAACCCATCGAATCAAATCTTCAAAACCCCGGCATTGGCGCACGCACAAAGACGCTTTCGAAGGTGTCTGGTACGAAGTACTTGATTGGCTGCAGCAGGAACCGGATGTAATCGCAAAAAGCTTGCTGAAACGGCTACAATATAAATACCCCGGGCGTTTTGCTGATGGCCAGCTCAGGACCTTGCAACGGCGCATCAAAGAATGGCGAAAAATTATGGCCAGAGAACTGGTATATGCATGCATGGAGCAATAAAATTATTAGGCGGCCTGAAATGTCCGATTATCTGGCCCCATGGGGCCAGGCTTAGAATTGACAGGATTAACTGTAATACTTATAGTAACATTCATAGTTGAGGCAACGGGAACGGTAAGAATAATTGTCGCTGATCAGGTATTCTTAAAGAAGAACGTAATAGTAGTTTAAAGTGCAGGAAAATTAGTAAAAAATGGGTGTTTACAACGAGTAAACTTTCGCATTTTTTAGGCGGCTGATTTTAATGATTTATCAATATAAACA
>CAZFOQ010000284.1:0-2987 GCA_964520535.1 uncultured Pirellulales bacterium
ACGAGAAAGAACACCGCATGTAAAAACTCAAGCGAACGGTTTAATACAACGATATCCGAACTGATTTCAGCAAGTGCATAAAACACATTATGCAAGACGGCGAAGACAGCAAAACCAACCACCGAAGAGCCCAACAGAATCAAGAAATACTTTACCTTTCGCCAGGTGTGTACAAAGGCCAGGATTAAACTGACAGTGGCCAGATAGCATAGGGCTAATCCCGGCGGATTGTCACTGATCCCAACGATAAATGCAGCTAACAGCAACACGCAACACAACATGACCAAACCAACTGTTACTTTTCGACTCTTCTTCATTTCAACAATCTCCTTATCTCATCTTTTGCCGGCGCTCAACGACATCTCATTACAGAAACACCTTACTGGGCGTACCCGACCATGAACGCCTCTGATATTTCGTTATTTCATATGGCACTAATCCTTTAAGAATCGTGCCTTCCTGCAATTTTTGAATATAATCGAAATCGATTTCACAAAAATACTTATACCAATCCTCTACCATGCAAAATATATCACGCGTATAATTTTCATCACCAAAGTTTTCGTACTTGTTTCTCAGCGCAGGATGTTCGCGTAACAATCTGTTCGCTTTGGAGCCGGGAAAGGGAACTAAGCTGCCCCACTCTATTCTATCAAGGTTGTCAAATTCCAAGAGTCCCTTTAGAAATTCCAACGTCCTCGACAGGCTTTCTTCGCTTTCACCCGGCACTCCCACAACCACCCCGACTATTACTCCGATGCGGTACTTTTGTAATATCTCCATTGCCCTTATATTGTCCTGGAGTGTTGACCTTTTGTTCATGTTCTCTAACATGTCTGAATCGCCTGCTTCCATACCCACAAAAACGCTGCAACAACCGGTTTCAACGAGCAGACGGGCAACCTCTTCATCTATACCCTTGGCATCAACATAGTTGGTATAATGGATTTTCAACTTTTTCGGTTTTGCCGCACAAAAACTCTTAAACCAATCCTTATCACCTATCAGGTTATCAGATGGGTCCCAGATAAAATCCACCTGATACTTCTCGATCAATGATGATATTTCATCCCAGATAAGTTTAGGGTCTCTGAATCGCAGATCGTAGTACGGAATCGAGCAAAATATACAGCCGCCTTCTTCCTGTGAACGCCAGATGCATCCCTTCTGCGAATAGATATTGGTGGGCCTGGTAAACGACTCGCAGATGGGATAGTCAGGGTCTTTGCTGTTTTCAAAATATACCTCCATATCCACAAAATCGCGCCCCGGCGGCAGAAATTCACTGATGTCCGGCAGTTTGATCTCGTTGGCTTTAATCTGGCCGTCTTGCCGGTAAACAAGGTTCTCTATGGAATCTAAGGGCGCACCCGCAACATATTTTGAAAAATCAATCTCACCATCATAGCGAACCACGGCATCTATGAAGTCATAATATTTGAGAATCTCCGTGGCCAATGGTGTTGCTGCAGCCCCGCCTAAGACAACCGATGCCCCTCTTTGGCTGGCAATTTCAGCAACCTTAACGGCATATTCGTAGCCAACGGCTGTCGCCGAGATGCCTACGACGTCGGCGTCGAGTTTAGCTACCACTTCATCCAGAGCCAGAACATTATTCCCATCAAGGACTTCCACATTAACATCCGGATTATTCTGCCCCAGATACGCTGCTATGGATAAAATCCCAAGAGGCTGAGGCCATCTGGCGAATTTGATTACGTATGTATCCGGCCTTCTCGGCGGAGGAAGAACTAACTGTACCTTTTCTATTCTTCTCGGCCTCATCCTGACATCCTCAATTTCACTTCTCTATAACTGCTCGCGCCAGTATCCCGCTTACGATTTTTGCTCGCTGCTTGCTCTTTTCATTTCAAATGCACGGACGATTACATAAGCAATTAAAGCAAAGATGAAGAATACAAGAAGCATCCACGCAACACCCTGAAGGGTCGAGATTATTGTTCGATAGACTTCAAATGTCCAACGCTCGGCGGTAAGCTGGACAATTTCAGCGTGCTCATACATCGGCTTGGTAATGTATTTTTCAAGGTCCCAAATCCGTACGCCGCTCGATATGCCCGTTACATAGATCGCGAACTTTAGATACTTCAGCCACGCCTTGCTTATTTCATCCGAAATAATGCGAGCTAAGATTTTGTCAATTGGCTTTGAGAACACCAAAACGACGACGGTCGCAACCACAAACGCGATTGCAAATGTTACAATTAACGGTGTGATAAACATCTCTTGCTCCTTTCATCTTTTGTCATTACTGTTTCTTCTATATTTCAGTCCACACAGGGCACTTATCCACAAAACCGCTTCAAAGTAATTGAATATTGCATGACTCATTTGAATTCTTGCCTGATAGTTGGATTTTTCTCACCAGTTTTGACACTTGCCATGAATTTCTCAATTGCATTCCAATAAAAACTACCAGCCATTTGAGCTAAGTCATCGTTATGTCCTGCATTGTCAACCCAGAGGCAAAATTTTGGTTCATTTGCCTTCTCAAAAAGCTTCTTCCCATGCCAAACGGGAATAACGTCATCATCTTTGCCATGGATTATCAGAACAGGACAATTAATCTTCTTAATTTTGTCTATATTCCTGAATTTATCAAAAGGGACCAACTGGATACGTGTCACCACGCGAAAAGCAGTTACAAATGAACTTTCAAGGATTAATCCGCCAATTTTCTTTCGACAAGCCAGGTGGGTGGCAACACCTCCTCCAACAGATCTTCCCACGGCAATGATCTGCCTGGAAGGTATTCCTGCTTTTCCCGTCAAATATTCGTAGGCAGTTTCCACGTCCTCGTAAGTGTTCTTTTCCGACGCTTTGCCGTCACTGGTACCATAACCTCGGTAGTCATAGGCCAATATGGAATACCCGGCATTATAGAACCTCTCTAAGATGGGCCTAAGCTGTCCAATGTCCTCAGCATTACCGTGGCTATAGAGTATTGTGAATTCTGCATCAGGATT
>CAZFOQ010000285.1:0-2943 GCA_964520535.1 uncultured Pirellulales bacterium
AGGAAATGTTAGATGTAAAGTAAATAATTAAAAATATTGGACTTTTATTAGATGCTGAGAGAAAAAAGTTTATTCCGTCCAATCCGTCCCGGGGCCGGACTTTCAGGGGCCGGACTTTCAGCGCAACAGGGAAACAGGAAGTGGATATCAGGATATCAGAGTATCAGGTTGCCGGACATCAGGGGAAGAGGGATCCGCCTGAGGCGGACAAGTGCTTATGGAACAGGGATTTCGGAGATTGTCCACGCACCAAATTTAAAAAACAAAATTGGTGCGGGATCTACGCTCATTCTGAGTTTGAGAAACTCTGGATAGAATCCGAACCCCGATTCAACGGGGAAAGAGCATAAAAAAAGAGCGCAAATAAAACCTCCTCACGCTAATAAACGCGTTGGCATTGCTGCGACACATTGTCACCTTGTGACAGCAATGGCGACAATTCGCTTTTTTCACTCAAAACTTAAAAACCCAACACTCAAAGCTATTTTGCCCTGTGTTTCCTTTGTAAAGCCAGACCACCAACAAAGTAGAGCCGTGAGTATTATCAGTGTCCTCACGGCTCCGTTACAGTCTGTAGAAACACGGCGTTGGTTTTACTTTCCTCGGTCAATTATTCGTATGCTGTCACTTCCACTGAAAAGCTCACCTGTTGTCAATTCACCTTATATCGTTATGCTAACATCATCTAAGCATAGATTAGCCAGCAGCACCTGACGATCAAATTTCACTGTAAGGTCCAAAATGCCATCCTCGTCTCTATCACCAACTTGAGGCGTAAAGCTGAGGTCTGCTTCTTGTGTATACTGTGGATCACAGGTTTCACCAATTAGCGACGTGATTGCAATGCTCGAAGTGTCGATTGTTCCGACATCAAAACCATCGGGCAATGTAATGTATACAGTTATCCACTTGCCATGGCTTTTCTTGTTGAGAGTGTCAGGTTCAATATCAATTAGCACCAAAAGTGTGGCGGATTCGGGGGCGGTAGTTATCAAATACACATTTGCAGGAGAAAGAGCATTACTAGAATCTGTCGCCAAAGCATAAACTTCGCCATTTAATTCTACAGCTTGTGTTATCTGCCAATTTTGATATATCGTACGACTCACAGATCCATTATCGTCAACAATTATTTCTCCAAGCCCACTAATACGATCATCTGCAAAAAAATAAGCTAATCCTTCGTGATAAAGTGATCCCCAAGCCCTCTTATACTGACCATCAGGTCCATAGATAATTGGGTAATCTGTTCCGTTGCTACTTTTTCGAACAGTGCTGCTGTGTGAATACGCCGTATCCATAACAGCAGTATAAAGGTAATCCGCAGTTGGGATGAAAAGCATGCTATAATAATTTCCACTAAGAACTGTTTCCCAAAAATCAGCATTTCCGCTGTTTGACCTTATAACATAACCAGTAGCCGGACAACATATACCTTTGCGAGGTCCGACAGATACATAAAGATACCCATCTTTCTGCCAGGCAACCATATCTATTATAGATGACCTATCCTCGGTAACTTCATAAACTCGTTCATAAGTGGATCCATCATACCGAAAGATATTGCTTGTAGAAGTGCCAAAATACATCAATCCATCGAACTCCCCAATTGATGAAACATAATCACTCACCGTAAAAGGTGTCCCGGACATCTCCGTAAGTGAAGTTCCATTGTAAGAGTACACATTGCCAAGATTGTCTGAGAAGTAAAGTAAGTTATTTATCTGTCGTAACGTTACAAATTTTCCAGTTGTTTCTTCAATAATCGAATGATTTACGGAATTCGACCATCCATCCGAGGGGGTATAGCAACGCACTTTTGATGGAGTAGCACTCCCATCATTTGAAACAATGAAGTAAATCTTGTTGTTATAAGCGGCCATTAATCGAGGGTTCCCCTCATCTGCAACCGTACCATAAGTAATGGAGGCTATTTGTAAATTATCAAAACCAACAGGTTCAGCAAATGCTGTTGAGATCAACACTAACCCAGCCATACAAATTGTCAAATACTGTTTTTTCATTTTCTTGTTCCTTTCAAATTATAGTTTCTGTTCTTAATACGAATTGCACCAATCCTGAAAAAACCAATATGTCATCTCATAAGCATTATCTCCTTTCCAATCGCGGCGCACTAAAAAGGGCACCGCTACATCGTGCTCGTCTCATAATAACACATCAAGAGCCTTAAAACAAGCAAAATCTGCTTCATCTGCGACATATCACGCTTAATGATAACTGTTTTTCTAATGGAACAAACTATATTCGTCGCCGTGCCGGCGACGGCTAAACGACCCCCTAAACGACCCCAAAAACCCTGAAATTGACCATCCGGGCAGATTCCATTAACAACACAGGTATCAATAATATGCTACAACTGGCGTTTCATTTATGGCAAATCACGCTTCATCTGCGGCAAATCCGGGTTAAAAGTCCCCCGTTAGGCAAGAAATTTACTTCTGCTGGAGATATTGGTGCGTATTGTGCAAAAACCGACACAGTATGAGCTATGGCTCTGTTTTTGCCGCTCGGGGCATTGCGATTGTTCCGGTCCTGGCGACGTTCTTAATGCCATAAGGCTTGCAGGCATTTATGAAGCCCTCTATCTTGGCCTCAGGCCCGCTGACTTCGACCATAATAAACTTTTGGCCAAGGTCCACAACTTTACCCTTGAACATTTCTATTAAGGACAGGATTTCGGGCCGTTTTTCCGGCGGCGCCGAGATGCTGATAAGCATCAAATCGCGGGCAACCAACGGCTCACCGGCAAAATCCTGGACCTTCACAACAGGAACGACCTTGGCCAACTGTTTTCGGACCTGCTCAACAACCCTGTCATCACCGACAACGACAATCGTCATTCGGCTCAACTTGGGGTCCTCTGTTCTGCCAACAACAAGCGAATCGATATTAAAGGCCCGTGCGGCAAACATACCGGCAACA
>CAZFOQ010000286.1:0-2900 GCA_964520535.1 uncultured Pirellulales bacterium
GGAAATGCAAGAGATCGGTACCTTCACACTGGCAGCGTGGGATATATGCGCGGTCGCTCCCGGCGCGACCAATCCCTCCTGTACCTGGAATATCGTTTATGAGCAGACCTATCCCTTCCTGAGCTGGCAGTACGTCTTTTAATACAATTAGAGCTTGGAATGTCTCTGCGTCCCATCACTGCCAGACCAAGAAAGTGAGCCGAAGCAATGCTGGTGGGTAGAGCGCCGGAAGAGAAACAAAGTTGACCCCTCTGCACCTCATATTATAATCTATGAACTAAGACTTTGGGGAAACTAAGCTATTGCATGTTAACAAGCCAGAAACACACGCTTCTATCGCATTTTCTCAAGGATTGAAGGCTTAGTCAGCCTTTGATTTTGAAAGGATCTTGACTATGCATTACGATGTTTTAATTATCGGTGCCGGAATGTCTGGTCTTGCTGCCGGTATCAGATTGGCATACTTCGATAAAAAGGTTTGTATCCTAGAAAAACATAATCATGTTGGCGGATTGAATTCCTTTTATACTCTGGATGGACGTAAGCTTGATGTTGGCCTTCACGCCATAACTAACTTTGTTCCCAATGGTATCAAATCAGCGCCACTTCCAAGGCTGCTCCGACAGCTCAGGCTAAGGCTCGAAGATTTTGACCTCTACCCACAACGAATGTCGATAGTTAGATTTCCAGAGAAAAGTTTAAGATTTACTAACGATTTTAACTTCTTTGTCCAGGAGGTGAACAATAGTTTTCCCAGGCAAGCTGACAATTTCCAAAAATTACTCAAAACTATTTTCGAATATGACGAATTGAACTTGTATGCCAAACCGATTTCGGCTCGCGAAGTTATAGGTTCTATTATTTCCAACCCACTTCTCAGCGATATGATTTTTTGCCCGCTTATGTTTTATGGAAACGCTCAAGAGAATGATATGGAATTCGGACAGTTTGTTATCATGTTCAAGAGCGTCTTTTGCGAAGGGCTTGCCCGACCTCAAGCTGGGATACGCCAGATACTTGATGTGCTGGTTAAAAAGTATCAGGCTTGTGGTGGTGAATTAAGGTTGAAGTGCGGGGTGCGAAGTATTAAAACTGCCAAGAATAAGGTTGAGTCTATCGAACTTGAAAGTGGCGAAGTGATCACGGCAGATAAGACAATATCATCCGCTGGTTATCTGGAGACCATGCGGCTTTGTTCTGGCTATAATACTTCAGAACTAAACTTTGATCCTGGGCAACTTTCGTTCATGGAGTCTATCCTGATTTTGGATAAAGAACCTGCCACGATGGGATATGACACCACAGTAACTTTTTTTAACACCTCAGAGAAATTGAATTACCAAAAACCCGATGGTTTGGTTGATGTTTCCAGCGGATTGATTTGTTGTCCAAATAATTTTCAATTTGAAAACCCCTTACCCGAAGGCATACTGAGGGTAACTAACCTGGCTAATTTTGCTCTCTGGGATAAGTTGAGCAAGGAAGAATATAAAGCCCAGAAAGCCACCTGGCTCGAAGCTTCGCTTAAAGAAGTGGTAAAATTGATCCCTGATTTTCGTGATTCAATAGTTTTTACAGATACATTCACTCCTAAAACAATCCATGAATTCACTGGTCACGTAAACGGCGCCGTCTACGGAATACCAAATAAAATCAAAACGGGAAGGACACATTTAGACAATCTGTTTATCTGTGGCACAGACCAGGGATTTCTAGGGATCATCGGAGCAATGCTTAGTGGTATCGTCATGGCAAATCTTCACGTTCTACAGAAGACTTAGGAAAAGGGAAATCTATGAACCACGATTGGCGGAAAGATACAAGATCAGAATATGATGTCATCGTCATTGGAAGTGGGCTGGCGGGATTAACATGTGCCAATATGCTCGCCAGAGTAGGATATTCAGTCTTACTTATTGAGCAGCACTACAACCTTGGTGGACTGGCTACCTGGTTCAAGAGGAAGGGGGGGCATATCTTTGATATCTCCTTACATGGATTTCCAGTGGGTATGATTAAAACCTGTCGTAAATATTGGAGTCCTGAAATTGCTAACTCAATCGTTCAACTCAAAGGCATCCGATTGGACAACCCCCAGTTCTCTCTTACAACGACTTATGATAGCGATGATTTCAAACGCATCTTGCAGGAGCACTTCAAAATCCCCGGAGAGACTATTGATGACTTTATTAGTACAATTAGAGGTATGAATTTCTATGATGACCAAAACTTGACTACAAGACAGCTTTTTGAAAGGTTCTTCCCGGGCAGGGATGATGTTATCCGCATGATAATGGAACCAATCACTTATGCCAACGGCTCAACCCTGGATGACCCAGCAATAACCTACGGAATTGTCTTTTCCAACTTCCTGAATAAAGGCGTTTATACATTTCAAGGTGGCACGGACAAGATTATTGGAATGATGCGGGCTGAGCTTATAAAAAATGGTATCGACATTCGCACCAGATGCCTGGTGGAGAAAATCATCATCCGGAATAGAAAAATTGCTGGAGTAATAGCGAATGGAGAGACAATCAAAGGCAAGGCTGTTGTCTCCAATGGTAATTTATTATCAACTATCCATAAGCTGGTCGGGGATGAGTATTTTTCTCCCAGCTTCGTTGCAGAGGTAAGGAAAGTGCGCCTTAATAACAGCAGTTGTCAGGTGTATATAGGTATCAAAAAGGGCGAAAGAATTGATTACATGGGAGATTTGCTTTTTTCCTCAGAGGCAGCAAAATTTGATTCTCAAGAACTTCGCAGCAAAAATACTACCAGCCGCACCTTTTCCATCTATTATCCCACTACCCGACCAGGCTCTGATATGTATTCCATTGTTGCCTCCTCTAATGCTAATTACGACGACTGGGCAAACCTATCGGAAGAGGAATATCACG
>CAZFOQ010000287.1:0-2863 GCA_964520535.1 uncultured Pirellulales bacterium
GGCCGGGCAGCATAATTGGCAAATTATGTGTCCGCCATCTGTTCAGCACCTCAAAGTATGGGTTAAAAATGATACAAATGATGTGGATTTAGAAAACAGCTTTAATAGAAAAGACTTAGTTTTCAAAATATTGCCTGAAGATGCTAATGACCATAAAACATATCCAATGTATAGTGCTAAGGCAGCAATAAAACACAACAACAGAACAATAGATTTAGGAAATGTAACTTCTCCTGTTTATGCTTTAACATCAACATACTGGAATGTAGCTGACTTAAATGGAGATGGAGCTGTTAATAATGATGATTTCATCTTCTTTTTACAAGGAACAGAAACAACAGGTCCTTCAAGAAGAGATGTTGCAAATGCAGATGGTATATTAGGCTTGCCAGACAATGAAATAAATGACAAAGATGGAAAAACAATAGTAAAGGAAATTTATCTTCAAGATACTAACCAGCCAGTTAATGGACATTATGGCTTAGAAGATGGTTTTGAAAATGGATTTCAATATTGGTGGAAAAATGATGCAAACAATCCATGGACAATTGAAAATGGTGTTGCAAGATCAGGACAAATATTAGATGGTGAAACAAGTGCAATGGAATTTGATGTTCATTTAGACAGGCCTGGAACTTTAAGCTTTAAAATAGAAACTTCTTCTGAAGGTGGTTTTGATCATGGAAACCTTTATGTAAATGGTATGCGCTTAAAGAGGTGGTCTGGAATAAACAACCGGCAAGAGGAAATATTTCACTTAGTTCCCGGAGATTCAACTTCAGGAAATTTTAATATTCAATTCACTTATGAAAAAAGAGCTTCTGAAGTTGGATTTGATACTGCAGGAGGAGAAGATGCTGTATGGATAGATGATTTTAAAATACTGCCTGAATATATTAGAGCAAAAGCACAAAATAATTAAAAACATCAAAAAATCTCTTCTTATAATTTGCACTGAGAGCGTAAATAAATCACGCCGGTTTATTTGACACGCCGGGTATTTTAGATATAATAACTGCCTGTTTTTTTAACTAAATAAAAGGTGCAATAAATGGATAAAAAGTTTGTCAGAGCGATTTTCCCGGGTTCGTTTGATCCGATTACAAACGGGCACCTGGATGTGATCCATCGTGGTATGAAGCTGTTCGATGAGCTGATTATTGCCGTAGGACGAAGTCCGATTAAGAATCAGCTCTTTACCCCGAAAGAACGTGTGGAGATGATAGCCGAACTGTTGGGCGAGGAAAAAATGCCGGGCGTCTCGGTTGAGAGCTTCGAAGGACTGACGGTTGAATACGCAACAAAAAAGAAGGCAAACGTTATATTGCGAGGACTGAGAAGCCTTACCGACGTCCAATATGAATTCCAGCTTGCCATGACCAACCGGGCTGTGGCCGGTATAGAAACGGTCTTTATTATGACTTCCGAACAGTATGGCTTTACCAGCTCAACATTAATTCGCGAAATCGCTTCGCTGGGCGGCGATTTGTCAAATTTGATTCCTAAAAGCATTCATGAGCGTATGAAAAAACGCCTTAATAAACAGCCCCCCAATAAATTGGGGGGCTAAATATTCATGTTCACAATTAGCGTCGAAACTCATTTTCGGGCGTCGCATCAGTTGTCCCTGCCGGACGGCTCAAAAGAATCCTCACACCACCATCACTGGTCGGTTACCGCTAATGTCAGCAGTAACAAACTGAATAATATAGGAATCGTGATGAACTTCCATAAACTCAGGGAGCTACTTAATAATATAGTGGCCGAATTTGATAATGCTGCTTTGGAAAGAATAGGCCATTTTCAACAGAACAACCCCTCGGCAGAGAACGTAGCCAAATATATATACCAGAAACTTGAACCAAAATTGCCCAAAGCAGTGAAACTACGAAGCATCAAGGTTGTTGAGGAGCCGGGCTGCACAGCAAAATTCAGCGAATAAATAATTCCGTTTGTAGTGAGCCGGTAAATTTGTCGATTATAATTAGAAATCAAGAACTTCTTTTTTATGACCTATTGCAAAATCGAGTAATATTGTTAAAATAATACTATGTGAGGATCAATTCGATAAAAGTCAGGGCTTATAAAAACCTGTCCTCATAGAAGAAGAAAAAGAGTTGATTATGCAATGCCAGATTTGTAACAAGAACGATGCAACAATTCACCTGACGGAGATTACCGACGGAGCCCGTACTGAAATGCATATTTGCGAGCATTGCGCAGCCCAGCAGGATATAGCAGTAAAAAGTCATATACCTATTAACGAATTATTGAGTAACCTGCTCGCCGTCCAACCAACCGATGATGAGCTTTCAGGCACAACAGTACAGAAGCTCGCATGTCCGAACTGCGGCTTTACGCTGTCTCAATTTCGCAAGGAAGGAGTTCTGGGTTGTCCACAAGACTATGAGGTTTTTGAGAAGCCGCTACGTCCACTCATTGAAAAAGCCCACGATGGAAAAACAACTCACTGCGGCAAGATTCCTTTGACAACGCCACAGGATACAAAAAAACAAATGGAACTCTTAAACCTGCGCCGGCAACTGGAAGCTGCGGTGCAATGCGAAGACTACGAGTTAGCGGCCAAGCTTCGAGATAAAATAAAACAAAGCGAAACGTAACAAAGTTATATCACATAACGCCAATATGAGATTAACCAATATAAGTAATGATATAAATGAGTGGTTCGACGGCTCCGGTCCGTTAGCGGATATCGTTATATCCTCGCGGATCCGCCTGGCCAGGAATATTGCCGGCTATAAATTCCTTAGCCGCTGCTCAAACACGGAAAAAACTGAGATACTTAATAAGCTAAGGGATGTGCTGATGGCGCTCGAACTCGGTGATAAGATATTCTATATCA
>CAZFOQ010000288.1:0-2817 GCA_964520535.1 uncultured Pirellulales bacterium
AAAAAGCGCAGCAATTTTGGCTATTGTTTTATGTTTATTCGGCACTAACAGGCTATACTGTACACGCTGAACAAAATAAAAGCACAGATACACCCACCCGCAGAGCAAGACAAGTTTAATAGGATTGAAAGACAATGATTCTGTGGACAAGGCCGTACTTGTCCCTGCCAGAAGCACGCAGGACCAACCTGCTGTAAAACATTTTATACAAGCCAATGTTTCCATATAATTACCGTGATGACAAATATTGGAAACTGCTGTATTATATTGATGAAAACAGCATGCAGCAACAGCTAAATCCGGGGATAAATTTATATTGACGGGGCCGGCCCCCTTGGTTAGAATAAGGAAGTTTAGTTCCAATCCCGATTGGCGTCGGGATGTCGAAGATCCGGCTTTAGACGGAACAATTTTGTTCGAGCAGCTTTATTTGTACACAAACAGAAAGGTTCGGTAGGTACGGAAAAGATTTATGGCAAAAGTAACACTGCCCGACGGCAGCATATTAGAGATTAGTGACGGTACGACTGCACAAGAGCTGGCAGAACAAATTGGGGCGGGACTTGCAAGGGCGGCCGTTGCGGCGGAAGTAAACGGGCAATTAGTAGATTTATCCGCGCCTATCAGGAGCCACGCAGCAGTCAAAATCATCACGCTCAAAGATGATGAAGGCCTCCAAATTATGCGGCATAGCTGCGCGCACATAATGGCCGAGGCGATATGTACTATTTGGCCGGACACAAAATTAGTTTACGGTCCGACTATTGAGGATGGATTTTACTATGACATTGACCTTGATGAGCCGATTCGCCCGGACGACTTTCCACGAATAGAAAAAAAGATGCGGGAAATTGTCAAGGCAGACAAGCCAATTTTTCGTAAAGAAATGACACGAACCGCAGCGCGGAACAAGCTGGCCGGCGACAAATATAAAGTCGACAATATAAATCGCGCGGAAAGTGACACTATCAGTTTTTATTCGCACGCAGATGCTTTCGAGGATTTGTGCCGCGGCCCACATTTACCAAGCACCGGCAAAGCCGGAAGCTTTAAGGTTATGTCCGTAGCCGGTGCCTATTGGCACGGCGACCCCACGCAAAAAATGCTCCAGCGGGTCTACGGCACCGCCTGGCCAACCAAAAAAGACCTTGACGAATATCTATCAAGGCTGGAGGAAGCAAAGAAACGCGACCACAGAGTATTAGGCAGACAATTGGATTTATTTAGTTTCAACGAGGCTGGCCCCGGCTTTGCATTTATCCACGCCAAGGGAATGATTATCTGGAACGCCGTAGTGGACTTCTGGCGTGGTATTCACAACAAATACGGCTATCAGGAAATTCGAACACCGATTATTCTCAACGAGGAGCTTTGGCACAAGAGCGGCCATTGGGACAATTACAAAGAGAATATGTACTTCACCAGTTTCGATGATGTCAGCTATGCCATAAAGCCGATGAACTGTCCCGGCGGCTGCCTGGTTTATAAGACTCGACAGCATTCATATCGCCAATTTCCGATGCGTGTTGCCGAGCTTGGGCTGGTGCACCGGCACGAGGCCAGCGGTGTTATGCACGGTCTTTTCCGGGTAAGGCAGTTCACCCAGGACGACGCACACATCTTCTGCACGCCCGAGCAGATAGAATCCGAGATAATTGGAGTTATTGACCTTACCTTCGAGATATATAGAGCATTTGGATTCGAAGAGTTCCACATTGAGCTGTCCACGAAACCCGAAAAACATATAGGCTCGGACGAGATTTGGGACACTGCTACAAATGCCCTCACAAACGCGCTGCAGCATAGGAGTATCGAGTACAAAATCAACGAAGGCGACGGCGCATTCTACGGGCCGAAAATAGATTTTCACATAAAAGATTGCCTGAAAAGGTCGTGGCAATTAGGTACAATTCAACTGGATTTTTCGATGCCGCAGCGTTTCGGCCTGGTGTATACCGACAAAGATAATACCGAAAAGACGCCGGTTATGATTCACAGGGCTGTTCTGGGTTCTTTTGAGCGATTTATCGGCATTCTAATAGAACACTATGCAGGCAATTTACCACTGTGGCTTTCGCCGGAGCAGGTAAGAATTTTGCCGATAAGTGAAAAAACAAATGATTATGCGAAGACTGTTCATCAGAAGCTCAAAGATGCCCAACTTCGCTGCACTTGCGATTTAACAGACGAAAAAATAAATGTTAAAATTGCCAGAGCTTACAGCGAAAAGCTGCCCCTTATGTTGGTAGTTGGGCCTAAAGAAGCCCAGTCCCATACCGTCAACGTAAGAATCCGGGGAGATAAAGAAACCAAAACAGTGGAGATTAACGAGTTTTTAGGAATGGCGAAAAGCAAAATTGCCGATAAAAAAATAGATTTAGCGTTATGAAACGTCTCTCGTGAAGCGTGAGGTGAAATACGTGATACGTTTCACGAGATACGAAATACAAAGAAAGGTAAGGTGGTGCAGAATCAGTAAACGAGGATTAAAGGTTAACGGAGGGATAAAAGCCGAGACAGTTCGGCTAATCGACGAATCAAACAATCAAATAGGAATCGTGGCCAGAAATGAGGCAATGAGCAGGGCACGCAGCGTCGGCTTAGACCTTGTGGAGGTAGCACCCACGAGCAATCCGCCGGTTTGCCGGATAATGGATTATGGCAAGTGGCAATATCAGCAGAAGCGCAGAGTTCGCGAGTCCCATAAAAAACACCAGCTCCACGCTACAACGTTGAAGGAAATCAGGCTCAGGCCTGAAACGGACAAACATGACCTGGATATCAAGCTCAATCACGCCCGTGAATTTTTGGAAAAGG
>CAZFOQ010000289.1:0-2710 GCA_964520535.1 uncultured Pirellulales bacterium
CCATAACGAACACTCCTTGTAAATTGGGGCATTATAACCTCTCGCCATGTGTCCGCCATCTGTTCAGCACCTCAAACAGCCCCAACATAAGTAATACAATCAAATCCTCTCATTTTATCATCAAGCTCTAATTCTCCAGCATATATAAAAAGATTTTCTTACAGCCTAGAGAGCCTTTCCGAGATCAGCAATCTGCTTATCGCTGAGCGCACCCAGGTAGACCCGGATATCATCCAAGCCGCCCGGGAAGGGATTGTCGCACAGATAGGCATCTCCGATGGTCAGGCGCTGCGGATTCGAGATGTCACCCGAGCGGTCGGTCCCATTGACTCTCTCATCTTCGGGTTTGGTGGGTGCAAGCAGCTTGCCGTTGGCATAGAGGTGCAGTTGCTTTTTTGCAACGTTGCGAACCGCCACAACATGGACCCATTTTCCCGTGATGAACGGGGCGAGGACCACTTCGATCCGCGAGGCCACCACGTCATCGTCAATCGTGAAGCTCATCGTATCCGCACTGGAAACGAAGACTTCCCAACGCTTGCCGGTCTGGTCCGGCGCGGCGGAATGGTAGTCGCCCTTGGTGATCAAATGCTGAGAGTGGGGTTTGGTTCCCACTTTCCATTGCATCCAGAAGGCTACCGTGAACGACTCTTCGGCAAAATCGAATGCCATGTCGTTCGGGACGAAGATGCGGTCATCGTTCCCGTCCAGTCGCAACGCGCCGCCGGCCTTTCCAGTGATCCAGTCTGCCGGGGTGTCAGCGGTGGACAGCTCGCCATGGTGGCCGCCAACTACTTCTTTCACCACGGTTCCCTTATTATCATCCATGGGCCAGTTTGCCAATAGGGTTGGCTTCGCGAATGGCCTTGGCGCTCTTGCTGGGACCGCGGCAACGGTCTTGTGGCCTGTGGCCGCCGCGTTTGAGACAATCTTGTTAGCCTCTCTCATCGCGGGCTTCAGCTTCTTGGCCAACGCTGCAACCTGGTTGTTGGTAAGGGCGCTGCGGTAGATGCGGATATCATCCAATTCCCCCTTAAAGGGATTGTCACGACGACGGGCGTCGCCGATGAACAAATCCCGTGGATTCGAGATGCTGCCGGTCCGGTCGATTCCGTCGTAGGCACGGCTTTCCGGGTTGGTCGATGGTTGAAGTACACCGTTGATGTACAGCTTCAACATCTTTTCCTTCGTGTCGCGTACCGCAACGATGTGGGCCCAATCGCCTTTGAGTATCTCGTCGTCATCGACTTGGATCTGCGACTTGTTGACATCGTCATCGACGTTGAAATTCAGCCCCCCGGACGCAAAGATGATTTCCCATCGTTTGCCGGTTTCGCCCGGGGCGGCCGAAGCATAGTCACCCTTGGTGAGGAGGTGCTCGTGGTGAGGCGATTGCCCCCCTTGAGGCCAGCGCATCAGGAGCGAAACCGAGAAGCTTTCATCGGCGATATCGTAGGCAGGATGGTTGGGAACGATCACGCGGTCATCGGCGCCATCGAGATGCAAGGCCCCTCCGACTACACCGGAGGTCCACGCCGTTGCCGCATCCGCGTTGTTAAGCGAACCCGTCACATTGTTGACCACATCTTTCACTGCTGTGCCCTCGGTCTCATCGAGTGGAAAGTGGGCCGCAAGGGGAGGAAGCGGTTTCGCCTTGTCGGGGTTTGCAGCCGCCGATGCCCTGAGCTTTGCCACCCCGGCGACCTGCGACTCGGTGAGAGCAGTTCGGAAGATCCGAACATCCGCAATTTCGCCTTCCAGCGCGTTGTCGCGGCGGCTGGAGTCGGCGATAACCAATTCTCTCGGATTCGAGATGCTGCCGGTGTGATCGGTCCCATTGTAGCGATCATTATTGGGATCGTTTGACTCTTGCAGCTTACCGTTGAAATACAGCTTCAGCTTCTTTGCTTTGCGATCGCGAATCGCAACAACGTGGACCCAGTCACCCTTGAGAATGGTGTCCCCAGCAACCCGGAGTTCCGACTTGTTGGTGTTATCATCGAGGATAAAGCTAAGCCCTCTGGCCCTGATGTTCATTTCCCAACGTTTACCGGTTTCGCCCGGGATGTCCGGTGAGTAGTCTCCCTTGCAGATGAAATGCTGGTGGTGGGGAGTGCTATTTTTTTTCCATCGCACGTGAAATGAGACGGAGAAGGATTCGTCAGCAAAGTCGAATCCTGGGCTGTTGGGGACTATAACGCGTTGATCAATGCCATCCAGCTTCAGTGCCATACCTTTCGGACTTGAGCTCCAAGCGGTGTCGTCAGCGTTCATCAACGTCCCTGTTGTTCCGCTAATCGAATCGGTTACCACTGTCCCTTCGCCCTCGTTCAGCGGAAAATGAGCTGTCATCGGAGGAATCTCAACCACACCGTTCGCATTGAGCGCGAACCCCTGGGCAGTCGCAAGACAACACACACATAGGATTAACAAGAGTCTATTCATCGATATTCCTTTCATTCACAGAGTAAAAAAAATGCTTACTTCAGTGTATTTACGTTGTTCTCACGCTTGGTATAGTCCACAAACACGGTGGGATCGGTTCCGTTGAGGTATTCCTCGATGTTGGTATAACCATCATTGTCCTTGTCCTGGGAGGCATCGGAAACGTCACTCGAATCGAGGCCAACCTTGGCTTCCCATGCGTCCGGCATGCCGTCGTGGTCACTGTCGGGGGGCGCTGGCGTGCTTTTCAGTTCCGGCCAGCCGC
>CAZFOQ010000290.1:0-2682 GCA_964520535.1 uncultured Pirellulales bacterium
CCCATATAGATAATCACCATCAACAGTGACATAACCAGACGGGATGTATGATTGAACCGGTACTCAAGGTACTCCGGGATGGTAAAAATTCCGCTTTTAAGAAACTTCGGCAGGAAGAAAAACGCCACAACAACCAGCGTGATCGCCGCAATCCATTCGTAGCTTGCCACCGCCAGGCCAATCGAGCCCATCGCCGCCTGGCCGGACATACCGACAAACTGCTCGGCCGATATATTCGCCGCGATCAGTGAAAATCCAATCAGCCACCATTTCAGACCGCGACCGGCGAGAAAATAATCCTCGCTGGTTTTCTCCTTGCGGCTCTTGAACAGACCCACGGTAATTACACAAATAAAGAATACCGCCAAAATCCCAATGTCTAATCCGCTTAATTCCATTTGTGGACTCCTTAATTTAAACCTTCCCTGCCAAAATCCTTCCCTTGCTCAATAATTTGATTCTAAATTATATCATTGCTGAACTGAAATTAATTAACTTGAAATTATATAGAGTTTGCAGCCAACTGCAATAAAATATCGCCGACAAGACATGTTACTTTTTTGAGACGATATGATATATATTTCCATCTAAAAGCCAATCCGATATAAATTCGGTAACTACTCAGTCATCAGTGTCTCCAGGGTGTCGATGACAACCGGTATGTGTGTATAGGCCGGCCCGCCACCCATCATAACCGCCACACAAGCAGCTTCGAGAATCTGCTCTTTTGTCGCTCCCGTTTCGAAACACTTCTTCACGTGTAACCTGATGCAGTGTGCGCAATTTGCCGCAACGGCAATACCTACGGCTATAAATTCTTTTTCCAGAGCCGTTAAGAGACCTTCACCCATTACTTTGGTAAACAATCCGCCAAAACCGTTGACCATATCAGGCGTTTGTTCCTTCATCTTCGCGGCGTCATTTTTGAATTTTGCGAAAAAATCTTTTATTTCCTGTGACATCTTACACACCTCACAACGATTTTCTTAAATTTTCATAAAAGCTTCCGGCAGTGCATCTATGATATCCGTCGTTATCATACCGACCTGCCCCAACTTCTCTGCCGCGATATCACCGGCCAGGCCGTGCACATAAACGCCCAGGACCGCGGCATCGAAGTCACTTAATCCCTGGCCGAGCAGTGCCGTTATCACTCCGGTTAAAACGTCACCCGAGCCGGCTGTGGCCATACCCGGATTGCCCGTCTTATTGATATAGACTTTTTCGCTGTCGGTGACAACGGTTCCCGCTCCTTTGAGAACAACAACATTTTTTGTTTGTTGGGCTAATTGCGCTGCCTGCTGCTGCCTACCATCCGGCAGTAACTCGCGATATAGCCCTGACCACAATCTTTTCATTTCGCCGGGATGCGGCGTTAAAATCATTTTCGCTTTGCACTTTCCCGGCCAATCTTTAATCCCGGCTAAATTATTCAATCCGTCGGCATCGACGACAAGCTTCAAATCGTCCTGTTCGAGAAGTATCTCCAGAATGGACCGAAGTCCGCCGCTGGTACCTATACCCGGGCCAAAGGCAAGGGCATCATTTTGAACGACGGCCTCCAGGATGATATTGATGGCCTTAGCTGAAATTCTGCCGGAATTATCTTCCGGCAGCGGGATTGTCGTAAACGACGGCTCTATCGAAGCGACGACCGGCAGAACGCTTTTAGGCGTTGCCACGCGTACGAGTCCTGCGCCAGCCCGCAGGGCACTTCGACCGGCAAGGGCGGCGGCTCCGCTCATACCGATACTACCGGCAATGATACAGACCTTGCCAAAATCACCCTTGTGAGCGTCAACCGCTCTTGGCTTCAATCTCGGGATTGTTTCAATTAAGTTCATAAAACCTCATTTCGAGGGGTATATTACAATCAATACAAGATACGGTCAACAAAAGATTTGACTGGCTGAATGGAAGGCTTATAATCATAAAATAAAGCGAAGAAATTTTAGGGAATCAGCAACAAAAAACATGAGTTATGTAGAATTGAACTTGGCATTTTATACAAGAAAAACGTATACAAAAGCATCCTATGATGAAAAAATATAATACAAACTTTATAAGGAGATTAAATCTATGGCTTCACAGGAATCGGGATCGAGACGTTGGAAGCTTTTTGAAAGTGTCATACTTGTTATCTTAGGTTTTCTACTTGGAATTATAGGTAGCTATATAATGCACTCGCACGAACGGAGAGAACAACGACAATCTTTAGCCCTTGCATTATCAGAATGTGTGCGTTTTGAGATCAAACTTGCACAATTGACCGAGGAACATGTGAAAGCTGGGAAGCCTATGTACTCCAATGAAATGCTTCATAATCCCTCTCTATTTTACGACCTCCGTCCAAAGGTAAGTATATTAGAGAAAAAGATAATAAGTCAGGTGATAGCTTTTAATGCAGCATTGAAGCAATACGATAGTGCTAGAGAAAGTCTGCTAGGATCACAAGAAAAAACTCCAGAAGGATTAAAGATACCACTCGATATTCTAAATGCATATCTTTCAAGCATTAAGATATTAGTATCCACAGGTGAGGAGCTATTACAATATCTTGAGGAAAATTATCCTAAGACCAAATTAACCAAAACAGATACTTCGGTAGAAACTCAACCTTAGTATGATGCTAGTGCCGTTTCTAAAAAGTTAGTTTAAGTTTTAAAATTTTTCCTATTGGTA
>CAZFOQ010000291.1:0-2681 GCA_964520535.1 uncultured Pirellulales bacterium
TTTTACATCACATTATGAATCAGTCCGGTGTCTTGGAATTCGTGCCCCCTTGCTCGGATACTTTTTGGAAATGGACTAGATAATTTATAGTGAGAACAATTATCAGTTGACAGAATAAGATTCTTAAAAAATTAAGGGCGTCCCCCTTTACAAAATGCAAAAGGTGTTAGTTGCCGGCGCTACCGGATATCTTGGCGGGTTTGTGGCGAAGGAGTTTAAGCGGCGGGGCCACTTTGTTCGAGCCCTCGCCAGAACGCCGCGCAAGCTCGACTACATGAAGGAACAACTGAACGAAATCGTGGAAGGCGAGGTCACGGTGCCTGAGTCGATAAAGAACGTCTGTGACGGGATCGATGTTGTCTTCTCCTCGATAGGCTTGACGAGGCAAAAAGACAACCTGACGTTCAAGGATGTGGACTATCAAGGCAACAAGAACCTGCTCGAAGTCGCTCAAAAGGCTGGCGTGAAGAAATTCATCTATGTGTCAGTCTTCAATGGTCAGAACCTGCCGCATCTGGCCATCGTCAAGGCTCATGAAGACTTTGTTGACGAGTTGAAGGCCTCCGTGATGAACTATGCCGTCATTCGCCCCACCGGCTATTTCTCAGACATGGGCCAGTTCTTCAACATGGCCAAGAAGGGCCGCGTCTACCTGTTCGGGCCGGGCAATAACAGGGTCAACCCAATCCATGGTGCCGATCTGGCTGTCTGCTGCGTTGATGCCTTAAAGGGAGAAAAGCAGGAAATAGATGTCGGCGGCCCTAAGGTTCTGACATATCGCGAGATCGCCGAGCTTGCCTTTGAGGTACAGGGAAAGCGCGTCAAGATCACCTCTGTCCCTGTCTGGTTGATGGGGTTCATCATCGCTGTGACCAAGATATTTAACAAACGCCAGGGGGAGCTGTTGGACTTTTTCACTACGGTGATGACCAGCGAGGTCGTCGCCCCGGCAATCGGCACCCACGCGCTCAAGGAACACTACAGCACACTTCAAGGAAATGCTGATCGTGAAGACTCTACGCAATGATAATGTTCTCCTATTGCCCGATGGCAGAAGGCTCGGGTACGCCGAATACGGTGACCCCGACGGTAAGCCGGTCATACTTTTTCACGGCAATCCTAATTCCAGGCTATTATATGGACTCATTCCGGATTGTCCCTTTCGACCTCGACTGCACCTGATCGCACCGGACCGGCCCGGATACGGTTTATCGGATTTCTATGCACCCGGTCACAGTATCGTCGATTATCCGGATGATATCGTGACACTGGTTAATTCACTGGGCATAGACAAGTTTGCTGTTTTCGGTGCTTCGGGAGGTGGTCCTGCTGCCCTGGCTTGCGCATGGAAGATACCTGATCGGTTAACTAGAGTGGGACTCTGGGGTAGTGTGGGACCATTAACGCCTCAATCTTCCGAGGGTATCAATCCAACGCTTCGTTCTCTTTTTCAAATTTCCTCCAAGGCGCCATGGATAGCCCGAATGCAGATGGGCTTTGTGTCATTCCTGATAAACCACTTTCTTGACCTCTATATAAAGCTCGTATCTACCGAGATGAACGAAACAGACAAAGCACTCTATGACCGTCTGGGATTGCGTGAATTGCTGCGTCCAGATCGAACGCAGGGTATGCGTCAGGGCGGACGCGCTTCAGCTTATGATATTACTCTCGCCGGACGATGGCCAATCCCATTAGAGCAGGTCACAGCTAAGGTATTCATCTGGCAAGGTGAAGATGACCGCGGTAATGGAGGAATGGGACGATACATGGCAGCTAAATTGCCCAACTGTCTGGCGATCTACATTCCAGACGCCGGACACTTCTGGATTTTCGAACATATGGTTGAGATGTTGGACGTACTGGTCTCTTCTGCTGGTAAGTAGAAAATTGGAATTATTAAACTGGCGATCATCGCAGATAGGCTGAAAAAGGGAACTCCAGGGAAAAAGCATCAAACACTATGTGAGAGACAAATATGTTAATCAGTCAAATAACTAATCGATAAGGTAAGAAATATAAAAGGGAGGCAATGGAGTATAAAAATGAAAAAAATAGATGTACATCGACATTTGGCGAATGAGATAACTGCAAAAGCATGCGTGCGCCAGACCTGCAAAGGTTGCGAAATTAGCGGGAAGCTACTCTGTGTTCACACCTTTCAAGATCTGGCAAATTTCTGGGTGATTTTCATGGGATTTGCCATTCCCTTCTTTGCGGGAATGATCCTCGGCAAACATTGGGCAGGACTTGTCATCTGGATCGGGCTGGCCATTCTATTCTTTGGATATGTTGAAGCGCTCATCCTGTGCCGTCATTGCCCCCACTACGCCGAGGATGGCTTGCTGCTCAGGTGTCATGCCAATTGGGGGCTCCCCAAAATCCCCAAGTTCAATCCCAATCCGCTCAATAAAATTGAACAGATTTCTTGGTTGGCTTATGTGGCTGTTCTATTTTTGTGGTACATACCGTTCTTCATCGTAGGGCAACAATGGCTCTTGCTCGGATTAACAACCTGGGCGGTATTTTCAGCCAGTTGGACTCTGCAACGCAATCAATGCACGCGCTGCTACAATCTGTCGTGCCCGGTCAATCGAGTTCGCGAAAACGTTCGCAAAGTCTTTTTCCAAAATTATCCGGAATTTGCAGAAGCTAGGAGGGAAAATCAAAATGAATATTAA
>CAZFOQ010000292.1:0-2663 GCA_964520535.1 uncultured Pirellulales bacterium
GTGATTCTAAGTCAGCAGGGAGGACTGGATACAAAACGTGGCGAAATGAGAGAAAGATATCATCTTGCTAAAAAGGCAGGGCTGTTAGTACCGAAAAAGAGGATACATCTTTGTCATTCAAGAGTGTCTTTCGGGAGAAAAAGAGTTGTTAAAATGACGTGGATAATTTCCGAGAAAAGCGGCAAAGAATGGATTTTGGCGAAAAAACGGTTGGCGTATTTTCATAAAAGATTTGAGCCATATATAATCCGTCTTAGAAGGGCAGAACTTTTTGACAGGGTAAGTCGCATTCCGATGGGAATAGTACGGCGGTTACGAAGGGTTTTTAAGAGTATGACTGGAAGGCCACTCCTATGAGAATCCTGAATAATTGATAGGGAGTTATTCGGATGGATGACAGCAATCCACTCTTTATTTTAGCGGGTAATGGTTCCAACTACAACCGTGGTTGTGAGGCAATACTGCGAGGGACGGTTCGTATATTGCGTAATCATTTTGATAAACCAAGATTTTTGGTCGTCAGTTCATACCCGAATGATGAGGAGTTTAAGCAGCAGTGTCTTGAAGAAACAGATACGTCGATAACACATAAGAAGATGTATAAGATTAACAAAAGGTTTGATTTTCTATGGTTTCTGATGAACGCTTTGAGACGAACATATCCCCAAGCAATAAAGCACATCATATACAAAGACCTAAAGCCGTATTTAGGTGAAGCCAAGGCGGTTTTGGCGCTTGGGGGTGATAATTATTCTTTGGGTTATGATGGCTTATTGCCCCGTAGGTGTACGGATTTGGATGATATTGTTGTAGCAAGAGGAAAGCCATTGGTTATATGGGGAGCGTCAGTTGGTCCATTTAGTAAGGAGCCCGCTTATGAAGGATATATGATAAACCACTTGCGCAAGGTTTACATTTTTGCCAGGGAAACATCAACTATCGAATACCTGGCCGACAAAGGACTAACAGAAAATGTTTACCAGGTCGCCGACCCGGCCTTTCTGATGGAACCGGAAGAGCCGAAGAAGAGAGGGGGTGACCTTGAAATAGAGGAAGGTGCGATTGGATTGAACCTGAGTCCTATTATGAAGCGTTACGCAGCGAATGACAATATAAAGCAGTGGATAGAGATGTCCGCAGATATTATCAGTAAAGTAATGCAGAAAACAGGCCGGCCGATATATTTAATTCCCCATGTTTTAGGGACTGGAGGAAATAACGATTATATTTTCCTGAAGAATGTCCTGTCAACTATACCGGATGGGAAAGGTCGGGTAGTTTTGGTTCCGCCGGGATTCAATGCCTCTGAAACCAAGTGGATTATTAGCAAAATGTCTGTATTTGCAGGAGCCCGGACGCATTCGACGATTGCATCCTTGTCTTGTTGTGTCCCTACATTAAGTTTTGCATACAGCATGAAAGCGAAAGGGCTTAATAAGGATATTTTCGGCCATACAGGTTATTGTCTTTCGCCGGATGAGTTAACGCCTGATATTGTCTCAGAAAAAATCATGGAAGTGCTGCGGGACTCAAAGGAGATAAAGAGGCATCTTGAGCAGTGCATACCCGGAGTTAAGGATTTAGCGATGAATTCGGGGAATATTTTGCGGGAGATTTTGCGGGAGGCGCCATCTTTAGATTAGCTGATTCCGATGGTTGTATCGCGGAAGTTGTTATAGAGGTTATTGTAATTCGATATGGTACCGCGTACGGTAAAATATTCAGCGTGGTACTTCATATGTGCCCATTTATACCAGCAGATTCTTCAGGTGGGAGATAAAATAAATGCGTATTGCTATCTGGACGACTATGTACCCATTGTCGGGATATATGCATCAGGGACATGCGGTGCAGGAACTTGCGTATGCTTTGCGTGAGTTTTGCCCTGCCCATCATGTCGACGTGTATCTTTTCATCTCTTCCATAGGCACACGTTTGCTCAAATTGTTTTCAGGGAAGTATCGTGTTGCGGCCGATGCGCTCAAAGCCGGACCTCACGAACCAGGTCTGTATTTTCGACCCATACCGGTGTTCCCAAAGGACATATTTACGAGATTTATAAACCCATTCTGGCAAAGATATATTTTGCCAAATCTGGGGGAGGATACTGAATGTGACCTGATACTTGTGCATATGTGCGACAAATTATCATATGGGGCGGTATTGGCAGGAAAAAAGCGAGGTATTCCGGTCGTACTTGAACTACAGCGTGATATGAACGACCCCGGTAATCTTCCTTCCTGGAGGAAGAAGCTTTTGTTTGAAGCTGTAAAAATGGCTGACGCCGTGGTTTCGCCATCCGCTCATCTCGCGACCAAGTGCCGTAACGCTACGGGGCAGGACGTCCAGATTATTCCGAGCGGAACCGACACTCTTTTCGACGAAAAACCACCTTCCGACTCGTCACGAAAACGACGGGTCCTTTTCGTTGGCACACTGGATGCTAACAAGGGTATCAAAGCATTGCTCCAGACATCGCTAAAGCTGTTTGCTAATGGTATTAATTTTGAGCTGTTTATCGTCGGCGCAGGTTTCATTGGCGAAGGTCCTTTGCGACGTGAGCTGGAGAAGCTGGCTCAAGGACACCCACAGGTCAAGTTCCTTGGTGAGATCACTGCTGAAGAGGTGCGAGAGCAGATGCGTCAGGCACAACTGCTGTGTGT
>CAZFOQ010000293.1:0-2660 GCA_964520535.1 uncultured Pirellulales bacterium
CGTGTTCTGCAACGAAGAGATGCAGTCACCAATGCCGAGAACAATTATAACAGCAGAGTCGAGTCGAGGAAGCGTCTGGAAATGGAGGCGGAAGCCGGTCGCAAGAATCCTTTTGAGGTGGACCAGGCGAGACAGAGTGAACTCAGGGCCAGAGACAGCTACGTACAGGCCCTGGAAAGATACGAACAGCAGCTCGATGAATTTAAGATTATACTTTCTTTACCAATCCACGCCGATATCGAGCTGGATCAGAATGAATTGAAGGCTTTGGAAGAAATTGGTGTATCCGAACCTTCTTATTTGCTGGATGATGTTGTTGAAACGGCATTGGCCCAGCGCCTGGATTTAGCCAACAGCAAAGATGCAATTGACGATGCCATGCGCAGAGTTGTGATTGCTGCTGACGGTCTTGGAGCAGAGCTCAATCTGACCGGCAGTGTTGATGTCCCTTCGACAGAGAAAACCAAATTCGACAGATTGCAGTTTCATCGGGGTGATTACGGACTATTTCTTGAAGCGGATTTGCCCCTGGACCGAAAAGCCGAACGCAATGCGTATCGTAGGGCCCTGATAACGTCGGAGCAACGACGGCGGGAATATCAGAATGATGTGGATGGCGTTGAACTGGATGTCCGCCAGGCCTATCGTCAACTTCGTGCGGCTGCAGAACGGCACGAAACTCAAAGAAGCAGCTTAGAGTTAGCCAAAACACGAGTTGAAAGTACAACGTTTTTGCTGCAAGCAGGCCGGGTGACAACTCGAGACTTGCTGGAGTCCCAGGATGCTTTGTTGGCGGCGCAGAACGACCTGACGGCTGTGTTGGTGGACCATGCCATCGCAAAATTGAGCTTTTTCAGGGATATCGGCATCCTGCAAGTTAAGCCGGATGGGATGTGGGAGCAAAGGGCTCCTGAAAGTCAATTGGATAATCATAATGTCTCGGTTATCTCTGGGAGGACATGGGACCAATTGAGTTCTCAGTGACGATTTGATTCTTATGATTTCAAGGAAAGCAAAATAGTGCTGTCTTATCACAAACAATAGTCAATCGAGTAGCATTAACAGATTTCATTTTAGGCAAGAACATGGTTAAAGAGAAGAATGTAAGAAAGGATGGTAAGAAAGTCGGCGGTCGATCAGCTTCGGGTGCTAAACGACATCTTCTGATTTTTCTTTTCATCATTGCCGTAGCCGTTGTCGGTGCATTTGGATTTTTGCGCTTTAAGCAAAGCTCCTCCGACGGTACAAACACAAAGACCGGATTATTTACGGCCAAGCGAGGCGACCTGACAATCAGCGTAACGGAAAGTGGTGACATCAAGGCAGTCAAGTCGGAAATTATTAAGTCTGAAGTTGAAATGCGGACGACCATTGTCAACATCGTCCCTGAAGGGACGATCATCACTCCCGAAGATGTAAATAACGGAAAGGTCCTGGTAGAATTGGATTCGTCTGAGATGACCGAGCAGTTGCCACAAAGGGAAATTGAATTTGTCGCCGCTGAGGCAAGTTATGCCGAAGCGAAAGAAGCCTATGATATACAGGTCAAACAAAACGAAAGTGATATTACCGCCGCTGAACTGAAGGTCAAGTTTACCCTGATGGACCTTCAAAAATATCTCGGCGAAACGGCTGCACAAAAGGTTGTTTGGAAAGCGAGCCAGGATCCGAATTCAAGTATTGACATGACTTCTCTACTCCGGGAAATCCAGGACCCCAATTCAGGATGCGAGGCATCCCAGAAGCTGCGAGAACTCACCGGCGATATTACCCTGGCCGAAGAGAACCTGGAAAAAGCAACTTATACGTTATCGTGGACTGAAAAGCTTTTTGAAAGAGAATATGTAGCGGAAACCGAACTGAGGGAACATCGACTGCAGAAGACACGGTTTGGAATCGAAAAGGAAAAATCTGGGATTGCCTTGAAGCTGTTCAAGCTTTATGAGTTTCCAAAACAAGTCGAACAGCTCCTCAGCGACTATAATGAAGCCGGATTGGAATTGGAGCGGACCAGAGCCCGTGCTCGTTCTCAGCTCGCTCAGGCCAAGGCAAAACTTGCCAGTGCAGAAGCAGCCCTCGGATTGCAGAAGGAACGCCTGGAAAAGGTGAAAAAACAACTTGCTGCATGTACGATTAAGGCTCCTTCACCAGGCCAAGTCGTATATTGGTCCAGTACACAAAGGTGGGTGAGGGTAAAAATTGAGCAAGGAGCGGAGATCCCTCGTGGTTACAGGATTATCGACATACCGGATACTACCAAAATGAAGGTCGAGATCAAAGTTCACGAAACGTGGATTGATAAGATTGAGCCGAATCAACCGGCCAAAATAACCATTGCGGCATTTCCGGACAAGGTCTTTACCGGCAAAGTGCTGAAAAAAGCACCATTAGCAGACCAAAAGGGTTCTTGGGAACCGGACGTCAAAGTTTACACGACCGATGTGAGCATTGAAGGAACGCATGACTTTATCAAGACAGGTATGACGGGGAAGGTCGAAGTGACTATTGACGAACTAAAAGATGTTCTCTATGTACCGATCCAATCGGTCGTCTCAGACGAAGATACAAGGGTATGTTATGTTATGACAAATAACCGGCCCCAGAAGCGCGAGGTTGTGACAGGATTGTTTGACGACGATTTTGTAGAGATAAAAAGTGGT
>CAZFOQ010000294.1:0-2636 GCA_964520535.1 uncultured Pirellulales bacterium
GTAACTACACAGGTCCATTATAGACAAGATTCACAAGACAAACAAGATAATTGTTCATTTGGGGCAATTTCTTATTATTCGCAAGTGGGCAGGCGAGCAAGAGGAATCCCAGGATATCTTTTGTCCGGTAGAGAAGAGAGATAGGGCTCTGTTAAGGACTTCGTGAGGAGGGCAGGAATGGGCAGCCTTCAAAAGCGCTCCCAATAGCATCAATGGCATTGACAGCGTTTTTTCTGACCGTTGAGATGTAGCTTCGGATACGGCAGAAGGCATCAGCTCCATCCTGACTTCGGAAGGTGCCGGAGATTTTCTGTTGTACCTTAGCCATCCTAAGATCTCTTTCGATAAGGTTGTTGTCGAAAGGAACTTTGAAATCATACATGAAAGCCAACACCTCTTTTCTGTGTTCATCGAGGCGTTCGAGGAGATTTCGAGCTTTGGTTTTTTTGATTCTCCCTCTTTTTCTTCTTTTGGTGGATTCTTTTTTCGGCAGAGGGTTTTCGTTGTAACCTTCGTCAAGGATGTTCTGATAACATGCTTCAAATTTCTGGATTTGTTCTTTGAAAAGTGTATCTGTGCTGGTTTTTGCCTCATCAACGGATTTCTTAATACCAACGAGGCAGTCTATCATCTCTTTGGCCCATTGTTGATCGTGTTGTTCGTAGAGGAAAATCAACTCACGTAAATGGTGGGCGTTGCAAAGGCCATGGTTGCAATGGTATTTGAAATAAGGCTTCCAGAAATCGTGAATGGCCCGCCCATTGAAATTGGGAAGTATATCCATATGATCCATAGCATCGCAACCGCGTTTGGGATGAATCTGATAGTAGGTTAAATTAGGGGTAGCGGCTGCATGCAACCATTGCGGCTTTCCTTCTACGGACGAACCTGTTTCATCAAAGTGTACCACTTTCGATTGCTCAAGCTGCTTTTGGATTTGCTCGAGGGGTTGCTGTAAGAGATCAGAACATATATTAGTAATGTTCGTTAGGGTTCCTTCACTTAAGTCTATTGAGAACAGGTCACGAAACAACTCCCGGGTACGATTATAAGGCAGGAGTTGGTATTGTCTCAGATAAACTGCAATTGCTTTCAACCGTGTACCATATTGTGTCGGGGCTTTGACCTGTTCGGGAAACGCTGCTTTGTTGAGATATCCACAATGAGGACACTGTTTGGTGTGGGCTTGGTGACAGGTAACCTCCATTTGGATGGGAGGGATATCGAATATCTGCCTTTTTTCAGTGCCAATGGGTGTTTCATCTATAAGGCAGCGACCACAACGCTGGCATTGTTTAACAGAATGGACAACGCAGTGATTGGGATTATCCACCATCTTCAGCGTAGATCCTGAATGACCTTTTTGGCCGCCTGGTTTACCTCGGCTCCGTGGCCTCAAACTCTTCGGAGAAGGCTTCTTCAGGCCATCAGATGATGGAGGCTTACTGCTGTTGTGACTGTTTTTGGCAAGCTGGTCTTTAAGCCTTTGCACCTCTTTCTGTAGCTCAGCCACCTGATTTTGCAACAGTTTCACTTGGTTTGAAAGCTCACAGAGTACTTTGACGACTACTTCCGGGCCAGCGTGATATATAGCTAAAGCTTCTTCATACTTCATAACATAATCGCTTTCGAAAGTTTTTGATCAAAGGGTAAACATAGATGTCTTTGAGAGGCACCTTAATTGTACAATATCGATCATTACGGGTACGCCCTTGTGTTTGACCCATTAAAATCCAGTTGGCGGCTTTGTAACAGGTTCCCTGGAATCGAGTTCTGTCCACGAATGTTTCCAGTAGATGAACAGGATGATTGTACTTTTTTATCCAGTCGCTACAGATACGCCGTGAGACTTGAGAAAGGATATGGCTGGCCAAGTGCTGAACCTTTACCCATGGCAGAATGAGGAAACGCATGTTATTGGTAAGGTGGGAGAGATTCGCTTCACGCCCTTGGCCATCCCATCCTATAAACCTGTCGCGTGGGGCCGCCTTCCATGCTGCGGAGCCAAAAAGGAGACAAGCTAAGGGGCGATTATTGCAGTCACGAACCAAATACTTCATATTCTCGCCCACTGTAGTTCGATATCCAAGATAGTGATAATGAGATAGAAGACAGTTAAATAAAGGATGATCATCGGATTTTGGGATTACGTGCACAATTTTTAATGGAACCAGTGTTTTTAGGGTACAACATATACTTTCGATCGAATGAGGAACCAACGTAGCCGGGCGTTTTCTAAACTTGTTTACCGGTTGAACCTGGCGGGGCGGCAACTTAATATAACCAGCTCGCTCAAGTTTTAGCAAGAGGGTTCGACAAGCCATATCCTTGAGTTGTTGCCCATTTGGTCTTAACCATTCCCACTTTTTGCAAAGTTCACGTGATAACCTGGTGCGATTCCATGAGGGATGGTTAATCAGCAATTGATTGATGAGGTGTATATCGGCTGGTATTATTTTTCTGCCTTGTATGACCATGATCTTTTCCATGGCCAAAAAGATAGCATAAAAATAATTATGAGTCCAGAGAAAAAATGAAGAGCGGATAAGTTTTTTATTTTTGCCCTATCAGATCTATAGGCTATACAGGTGGGCAGTACTTTTCGTCTTGCTGGAAAGATGTACCTGAATAGTTAC
>CAZFOQ010000295.1:0-2609 GCA_964520535.1 uncultured Pirellulales bacterium
TCTTTGGGCGAATGGCTGAGTTATCCGGTCGTTCAATTATCATAGGACACGAGGACAAATTCTGCATCACTAAAAACCCGCAGTGATACTGCGGGCTAAAAATCGACTGGCTAAATTTACCCAGTGAGATAAGCCTTATTACTAGTGAATCGTGATTTGTGGTTCGTGATTAATCCTAAACCCTATACCCTACCAGCTATATGCTATCTTTTAAAAATACGTAGTCACCACAATTGACAACTCTCAATATTTTTGTTATTAGCATTTTTTGAGGTGTCTGTTTTTTAGAGCCTGTCTCAGAGAGGAGAGTATCTTGAGATAGATGGCCAACATATCATTAGATTTTCTATATCCAATAGAGATTACATGGATTAGTTCGACTGCGGACGGTCCGCAGTTAAAAATATAACAATTTATATTCGAGGAGAAAAAAATGAAGAAAATAGCTTTTACCCTATTAGTTGCCGCTATCATCGTTTTGATGGCAACAACCGGTCAGGCACAATGCCCAGGTAATCTGATCGTAAATGGAGATTTTGAATCTGGGAATGTTGACTTTGTTACTGACTATATTTACATGGCTTACCCGGGTGAATTACCGGGAGATCATGGGCTCCACCCCGATAGACGCTACTCTATTGTCTCAGATCCAACCCATGCTCAGCCTAATGGCTTCATTAGTTCCCCCGATCACACACCAGGGGAAGGAGAATATATGCTCGTAGCCAATGCCGCCACGCAGCTTAACCAAAGAGTATGGTCGCAAGAAGTTGATGTAACAGAAAACACGGATTACGTTTTCACCTATTGGCTGCTAAACGTTCATTACAGTGGTAAAGCGCCACCAATAATGCAGACCTACATCAATGGAATGCTGGTAGGTGAATTCGTACAGGATGGAACCTATGGGATTTGGGAACAAGTAATTTGCTTTTGGACGTCTAATGAAAATGAAACTGTAGCCGAGATCAGTCTTATTGATAGACGGCGAGCCTATGCCGGGGACGATTTCGCAATTGACGACATCTGTCTCTACCCTCTGTGTACACCAGTGGACTCACTGAGTCTGGATGGAGACCCACTGGTTGTGCCGGTTGGCGGCCTCGTATCGTTTTGGGGTGAATTTACAAATGGTTGTGATCCCTATGGTAGCTGGGACTTTGGATATAGTGATCCGACAGCCCCTGAGCCAGTTACGAGTCCAGTGGAAGCCGATAACACGTATAACTCGCCAGAAGTATACGAAGTCACACTAACAGTAACAGATGGCCAAGCCACTCATAGCGACACCGTCTATGTTGCGGTCTACGATCCAACCGGTGGTTTTGTGACCGGAGGTGGATGGATTATGTCGCCTGTGAATCCTGACTATCAATACATGGTCGTTGGGGGTAAGGCCAACTTCGGTTTTGTCTCAAAGTATAAGAAAGGTACAAATATCCCAACGGGTAATACTGAATTTCGATTTAAGGCCGGTGGTCTGAATTTCCACAGCAGCAGTTACGACTGGCTGGTTGTCACGGGATCAAACTACGCCAGATTCAAAGGTTGGGGCTCTATCAATGGTGAAGGTGACTATCGATTTATGTTGTGGGCCGGTGATAAGGAACCGGATACGTTCCGAATAAGAATCTGGGAAGAGGATGAAGTCAGCGGTGAAGAGTGGGATGTCTATGACAATGGAATGGACCAACCAATTGATGGTGGTTCGATAATAGTTCACACTAAATAGACTCGACAAACTCTTATCAGAGCACAAATAAAAGGGCTGTGAGTATTTGCTTGCAGCCTTTTTTATTTGCGCAAATCGCAATAGACACCTGAAAAGTAAAGAGATTCGGCAGGTAAAGCTGATATTGAGCATATTATTTTCTCATGCTCTTGTTACCGGATTTACGATATTCAGTTTTTCACCTATGAAATCCAAATTTTGTCTTCGGCCTGGTTTCTTCGGCCAACATTACCGATAGCGTTTCAAATATTACCTCAAACTTTTCATCATACTTGCGTTCCATCGACTCAATTTTGCGTCTTAGAAGTGAATTATCAGCAATGATTTCTCTGAGCTTAACAAAGGTTCGCATAATAGCGATATTTACCTCAACCGCTCTCTTGCTCCGCAATACACTTGAGAGCATTGCCACTCCTTGCTCAGTAAAGACATACGGCAAATATCTCCGTCCGCCACGTCCATCCTTTGAGATGCCAGTTTGGCATTTCAAAAAAATCCCATATTCGGCTTTGGTAAGTTGAAACATAAAATCTGCCGGGAAGCGTTCTCTATTACGCTTAACCGCTCTGACCAAAGCTCCCGTTTCAATCCCGTAAAGTTCCGCCAGATCGGCGTCAAGCATGACCTTATGCTTTCGTACCAGGTATATACATTGTTGAATCCGCTCAATTGGAATAATGGAATTACTTCTTTCGGTCATAACCTCTCCTCGATGTCTTTGAAATAAGCCGCAATACGCTTTATTTCAGCCTTTTCCATATTTAAGATATTATGTGCTTTTTCTCCTAAATTGTCAAACTATGATATTGTTTTAACTTCCTATGGGGTGCATCTGTATTTTGTAGGTAGATTTTCATGCAGCCAAGGGCTTTTTCTT
>CAZFOQ010000296.1:0-2603 GCA_964520535.1 uncultured Pirellulales bacterium
TGGAAGCGTTAGCTCCAGCCGCTTAAACCATTGATATAAATGCGAAAGTTTACTAACAGTTCCGATTGTTTTATTGATATTCAATTAACTGGTGAGACGACCGAACTGGGCGAGTCTCCAAGTACACCGCTCAATTACAGCAGGAAACCAGGGAAATATGAAGTTGATGCAGCATGGGAAAGTGAAGAGATTGCCGTCTTTAACGATAGGATACAAATCCCTGCCGGTGCAGTTAGGGTTGGTCGGACTTATCGAGTTCGTTGCCGGATGAAGGATAACACAGGACGATGGAGCCACTGGTCGAGCCCGATTCAGTGTGAAGCCGGCGAGCCGCTATCGGCGGGAATACTATATGACCTGCGAATAACCGAACTGATGTATAATCCTGTTGCTTCAACTTTTGATGACTCAACAGACAATGATGAATTTGAGTTTATTGAATTGAAAAACATTGGCGATGAAGTTCTCGATTTAACCTATGTTTCTTTCGTTGATGGTATTACATTTGATTTCGGTAACAGTAAAGTGGATAGTCTTGGACCCGGAGATTTTGTTTTAGTTGTCAGGAACAAAGCGGCGTTCGAGTCTCGCTACGGCACGGATCTATCCGACAAAATTGCCGGTGAATACAACGGCAAATTTTCTAATAGTGGAGAAAGCTTGAGCTTGGTAGATTTATGGAATGGGACTATCGCTGAGTTTGAGTACAATGACGGTCGTGGTTGGCCGTTCTCTGCCGACGGTGGCGGGCATTCGTTGGTGCCTTTGGATTCTGCATTGCTGGGTCAACTCAATGGGTCTCTGAAATATGGTGGCAACTGGCGTGCAAGTACATACATCGGCGGTTCTCCCGGCCGGGACGATCCGGAGCCTGTAATTACCCTTGTTCTCAACGAAATTATGGCGCATACCGATAATAGTAATCCTCTACATCCAGAGTACGATTCCAACGACTGGATAGAACTCTATAATACTACTCCAGAAAGCATCACTCTAATGAGTTTGTATTTGAGTGATGATATTGATGATCTGAAGAAATGGGCTATTCCTACGGTTGAGATTGCCGGCCACTGCTGCATTAGTTTTGATGAGGTTACCGGCTTCCATAATCCTATCTCTGCCGGATTTGGTTTGGATAAGGCGGGTGAGCAGGTGTTTCTCTCATATCTTCCCGGGACATCCGAGGACCGTATAGTAGACAGTGTCAAGTTTAAGGGGCAGGAAATCCGTAGATCTCTTGGTCGTTATCCAAATGGCGCACGGTACTGGTATAATATGACGCCGTCTCAGGATTCTGCCAATACGAATCCTGTTTCAGACTTGGTGATCGATGAACTGATGTATCATCCCGAAGATACGGATGATGAATATATTGAATTATATAATCCCACACCAGTTGAGGTTTATCTCGAAAACACCGAAGGTTCCTGGCGTTTGGATGGCGCTGTGGATTATATATTCCCCACAGGCACCTCGATTCCTGCCGATGGCAGATTAATAGTGGTGGGCTTTGACCCAACTGCAGATACAGATCGATTGGATGCTTTTATTGCCGCATATAATAGTGGCACATTGATTCCCGGTGTGGACATAGTTGGACCCTGGTCTGGTAACCTTTCCAATGCTAGTGAGCGTCTTGCTTTGGAAAGACCCCAGTCTCCCGATAGGCCGGGTGAGTCGGATTCCTGGGTGATTGTTGATGAAGTAATATATGCTGATGTGCCGCCCTGGCCTATGGCTGCAGATGGTACCGGCTATGTATTACAGAGAATATCTTCAGATCCGTATTATTCAGGTAATGATCCGGATAACTGGCTCGCTGATTCGCCTACGCCAGGCACCTAATCATAAACCTTATAGGTTCGCTACAGTCACTCTAAAGATATTGACTTGGCTGTTACTTTTGTGTTAAGATAGTTAAAAGAAGTAAACTACCTATGACAGATCAAGCAATAGCTTCGGAAAGAAGTTTAGTAAAATGCTCAACAACATGAAGACCTTGCTGTTTATTTTGATATTATCTATTTCCTTGGCTCATTCTGCGGAGGCCGATATCCCTGTGGTTATCAACGAGCTGATGGCATCAAATAGCAGTACTAAATCGGATTTACAGGAACAATTTGATGATTGGATCGAGATCCGCAACAATGGTCCCGATACTTTTGATATTGGCGGAATGTTCCTGACGGATGATCTTTCTGCTCCTACCAAGTGGCAGATTCCCGCTTCAACCACTATTCCGGCAGGTGGCTACTTGTTGATATGGGCCGACAACGACACAGCCGACAACGATACAACTGACCCCAACGCCGGGCTACACGCCAATTTTAAGCTTGATGCCGACGGCGAAGAATTAGGCCTGTTCGATACTGATGGGCAAACTTTGATCGATAGTGTCGTTTTCCCCAAACAGACTACCGATATTTCCTATGGTCGTGACCCTGACGCGAACGAGAATTGGCGTTTTCTCTCTTCCCCTACTCCGGGAACAGAAAATACCGGAGGTTATTTGGGTGAGGTTGCCGCCCCTAAATTCAGCCATCACCGTGGTTTTTATGATGCCCCTTTCGATGTTGTTATTTCAACAGACGTTGATGGAACTA
>CAZFOQ010000297.1:0-2574 GCA_964520535.1 uncultured Pirellulales bacterium
TAGTTCCATCAACGTCTGTTGAAATAACAACATCGAAAGGGGCATCATAAAAACCCCTGTCATGGCTAAATTTCGTATCAAGGGCGGAAACAGGGCTAATAAAACCGTTTTCGAAAACTATAGCAAATAACACGATGTAAACTGATATTTTTACACATCTACTAATCATTTGCATTCTCTTTCTTATTGTTATTGTTGTGGCCATGTCGCCAAGAAGAGTTATAAGTACCCAGATACCTCCATCTTGATGATAGGAAGTTTCATTCCCACAGATTATAATAATTATATCTGCTTTATGTATAGTATGTCAAGGGGAAAACACTATACGCAATTACCCATTTTGAAGCAAACTTACGATATCGTGGTTTTTTGCTCATTAAGCCTTTTATTCGGATCGCTATATTAGCATCATGAAATTGTCTTAAATTACCGATAAAAACAGACTTTATGGCCATCCTTATAGGGTTTAGAAAATGCCGTATTTGAGTAACTAATAATGGTAATCGTGAGGATAGAACTTCCCCTTTTTATGAGATACACATCGATCAAAAGCGTTTTGACGGGATCTCGTAGCGATACTGCCGTTACTACTGTCCTCAAGGCCACCGACGCATCCTCCGAATGTTTGATCACCAGGGTGACTCCATTCTGAGAAGCTAAATATACTCGGTCTGCTGCTCCGACCGTCGAGGCATAAAAAACGCGTTTTCGTGTAAATTTTCAAAAAAAATATCTCGAAGTCGAAAATTCTTGATTGTTCAAGGTAATTTTGGTTAAATCATTGGTTTCGTATGAAGAGAAGTATGGTTTTTAACCGTGAAAATGGGAAATGTCAGTTTCAAAATGTTTATCAGATCCGATTAAGATTCAAATCTGAAAGTAAGGAGATAAATATATGCAAGTACGCTATAGTGCAGATCCTGTGCGATTTTCTCGTATGACTACACAGGAAATCAGAGACGAATTTCTGATTGATACTCTATTCCAACCGGATTCTATAGAAATGATCTACAGTGATATTGATCGCGCAATCACAGGCTCGGTAGTTCCGGCAAAAAAAACACTCAGCCTGAGTGCTTCAGATGAACTAAGGGCGGATTTCTTTTGTCAACGTCGTGAGTTGGGTGTCCTGAATATTGGTCAAGCCGGAACCGTAACAGTTGACGGCACCGATTATGCCATGTCCAATAAGGACGGGCTTTACATCGGACGTGGTTCCAAAGATATATCCTTTAGTAGCGACAATTCAAAGGATCCTGCAAAGTTCTATTTGCTCAGTTATCCAGCACATGCCGATTATCCAACCAAGCACATCAAAATGTCCGAAGCCGAGCCGGTGGAACTGGGTACAATAGAGGCCTCCAATAAACGTACTATTTATAAGCTCATTCATCCATCCGGAGTCAGAAGTTGCCAGTTGGTCATGGGTTTTACAGAACTGGCACCGGGCTGTGTATGGAACACTATGCCGCCCCATACCCATGAACGCCGCATGGAAGTCTATATGTACTTTGATATTGCCGAAGACACGCGTGTCTTTCATCTGATGGGCAAACCGGATGAAACTCGCCACATTGTTGTCGCCGACGGGCAGGCCGTGATTTCTCCGAGCTGGTCTATCCACTCAGGAGTCGGTACCGGCTCCTATACTTTTTGCTGGGGTATGGGTGGTGAGAATCAGGCGTTTGATGATATGGACCATTTAACAATCGATAAATTGAGGTAAGTTAGAAAATGATATTGGATAAATTTAAACTTGATGGAAAAGTTGCTATTGTGACCGGTTCCGCAAGGGGATTGGGACAGGCAATAGCGATTGGTTTGGCCGAGGCCGGTGCCAATGTTGCTTTAGTGGATATCCTGGATATGACCGAGACTATGCGGGCTATTGAAAAGCTGGGACGACACTCTATCGATATTACCGCTGATCTCAGTGAAAAAAAGTGTGTTGACACAATTGTTGACGGAACGGTCAAAGAACTTGGTGGAATTGATATCCTGTTTAATAATGCCGGAATTATACGTCGAGCTCCCTTGCCGGAATTCACAGAAAAAGACTGGGATGATGTCATGAATATTAATATCCGCACCCTTTTTTTTCTGAGCCAGGCTGTAGGTAAGGTCCTTATCAAGCAGGGACGGGGCGGTAAAATTGTAAACACTGCTTCTATGCTTAGTTTTCAGGGTGGTATTTATGTCCCTTCCTATACTGCTTCCAAGAGTGCGGTAATGGGTTTGACACGCCTGTTGGCCAATGAGCTGGCACCATATAACGTCAATGTAAATGCAATAGCACCGGGCTATATGGCAACGGACAACACAAAGCCCCTGCGTGATGATCCCGCACGGAACAAAGCAATTCTCGAAAGGATCCCTGCCGGCCGGTGGGGCCAGCCGGAGGACCTCAAAGGTATTGCGGTCTTTTTGGCATCGGCTGCATCGGATTATATGCAGGGGTACACCGTGGCTGTTGATGGTGGTTGGTTATCACGATAATAATAATCGAAAAACTTAATTATTTCCTTGTGTCCTTTTAATATTGAATATTTTTATGCTGTCTTGCCGATGTCTGGA
>CAZFOQ010000298.1:0-2553 GCA_964520535.1 uncultured Pirellulales bacterium
TTTGGGGTTGGGGTCGAGGTGTAATTCCTCGGCCTACACCACTTGTTGAGCCAAGTAATTTAGCAAGCCAGGGATATTTGGAAGCAGATTTGGGTAGGTTGAAAGTACACGCAACAGCAGATTTATGCCAAAAGATTAACAGTAACATTGAGATTGATGTGGTGACAGAACGATTCCGCAGAAGTATGGAAATCGGGAATGTGGTTTTTTGTACGGTTGACAGTATTGAGACAAGACGGCTGATCTGGGATTCTGTCAAGGATAGGATTAGCTTCTTCTGCGATGCGAGAATGAATGCCGAGGTGCTGCGAATATTGACTGCCTGCGATTTCAGGTCCAGAGAGCATTACCCAACCACATTGTTCCGTGCCGAAGAAGCCTTCATTGGCCCGTGCACTGCTAAAACAACAATCTATTGCGCGAACATTGCAGCCGGTCTGATGGTTGCACAATTTGCAAAATATCTGCGACAATTACATGTGGATTGTGATGTCAAGATGAACTTATTGGCTTCGGAGTTAAGCATCGCTGAAATAAAGTAATTTCACCTGGAGTTACTTCAGGAAGACCGTCTGATTCTGGTCTTCCTTTTGCGTGTGTCAACTTGTCGGGATAGTTGCTTGTTCGATTTCCTTTTGATACTTCCCACCACAGTCTGGGATAGTTCTGGCCTTCGTAAATCCACCAGATATCTACTTTTTTAAGAGCAAGGTCGTAGGTATGAAGGCATCCCCCGCTATGCTTATCAAGAGATAACACTATATTGCGAAAGGAGTTATCTCTTTTTTTTGTATCCAAAATTAACCCGTTATGAACCTCCGACCACCCGTTATGACACCTGCAGTGACAATACACGGCTGCACGGTCACACGGTCGAAGGACGGAACCTACAATCTGGGCTCGGCCGAGCCGTTTTCATGGATACATCGGGGAAGGGCCGATCAAGGATCTGGATGGCATTCAGTCGTTTACGATCACGGGATGGCTCAACGCAGCGGACATGACCGTTGGTTCCGGCGGCAATCGAATCCTCTTCAGCCTCCAGTGTAATCATGCTGGCATTAACCTCGTTCATCACGCCGACGACCGCATGCGACTGGCCGTCAATGAATGGCCAGACAGTATCCAGAATGACAGCTCTGCCGGGAAGGTCCAGATCGGTAAATGGGTCTTCTTTGCCGTAACTTACGATGCCTCGCGGGACGAGGATGCTGTCTGCTGGTACTTCGGCGATGAGTACACCCAAGCTACGCTTGACCGCACGACCAGCTATAACAACGATCCGGTCGACGAGGGCAGCGGCAATCTGGTTATCGGCAACTTCAACAAGACTCTACAGAGTGCCGGGCCGGACCGCCAGTTCCGGGGCAGCATCCGGGGGCTTCAGATCTATAGCAGCCGTTTAGGTGGTCGTGCTGCACTTTCGCTTGATAGAATCCACGAGTTGCAGAAAATGAAGTGAGCTTAACAGTGTGTAATTCTGAATTTGGAGCAGAAAGCCGAATAGAAATGAACATTATAAGGTTTTGATATGGACAATCCCAAACACTCAAAACGCGTCGTGCTAATTCTGCTTATTGCTTCCGCTGCATCGAGATTCAGCAATCCTATTGTTGATATGACCCCGAAGCCGAGGATATTAGCAACCATTGACGGCGAGATTGATGACCAATGCTCGATGGTACGGTTTCTACTTTATACCAACGAGTGGGATGACGAGGAGATCATTCACATTAGCTCGCGGTTCCATTGGGCTGGCGGAATGCTGGTTGGAGAGACAGAAGTCAAAGCGCGAGGCTGGGAGCAGATGGAGTGGCTCGATAGGCAAATAGATGCTAACGCGGAAGTCTACGACAATCTACGGCAACATTACGAAAGTTTTTCCACGACGGATGAGCTAAGGAGCAAGGTCTTCGTTGGGAACATTGTAGCCACCGGCGAAATGGAATTGGATACGCACGACGCCCATCATATTGTTGAGGTGCTCTTGGATGACAAGCCGGAGCCGGTATATCTACAGGCCTGGGACGGCACCAACACAATCTCCAAGGCCCTCAAGAAGATCCAAGACGCTCATCCGGACCAGATAAAGAAGGTATCCCACAAGTCGATCATCTATATTATTCTGGATCAAGACAAAACTTTCCCATGATTACATACAGCCCAACTGGTCAGAACTCATGGTATTGGGCAGTTTCCGAAAATTCGGTACGATTGCCTACCGTTGGCAGAGAATCATACCGGAAGATCTACACTAGTTCTATGATGGCAAGCGGATGAAGGAAAAGTGTTGCCGAACTTTTGCATTTTAGAGGCATAAATATCAGGCAGTTATTCGCATATTGGCGAAAAATAGACGCAAAATGATATTTCTTTGTGTATTGAGATATATATAATAACGTCATGGTAGAGCTTTTGTTTACCTGATTTGTAAATCTCTATGATGAGGAATTGGAACAAATTATCATTCGCATAAATAATGACACACTCAAGAAAAAAATTGGCCTGCCCCAGTTTTTAGTACCAGTTTTTATGAGAGTATACCGCACATAT
>CAZFOQ010000299.1:0-2482 GCA_964520535.1 uncultured Pirellulales bacterium
TATCGGCAAAAAAGCCTGTATGACATCACGTTATGTGCGACAGAGCACTAGTTTACTTTACAAATCACTTGTTGATGAAAGCAAAAAGCCAGCTTACTATGGCCAGACAGTCAAACCTGGTGATAACGACAAAGTACTATTGAGATGGAAGCAGGAGGATGGCTCATATCGTGTAATCTTTGGTGACCTGAGTGCAAAAACTGTTACAGCCGAAGAGCTAGCCGAGCTTGAAAAGCCGTAATGAAACATAAGATAAAAAAGAATGAGAAAAAAGCCGGGCTTGATTTGGTCCGGCTTTTTTATGCGCTTGTGCCGTAAGGAGTATCTAAGAGGTGGGATCATCTGGACAAGAGAAGTTTGATTTAGTATAATAGATTATAAGCGATCGAAATATTTAGGAGGTCACATGAAAAGACTCAGAAGGGCATATCAACGGCGTTTAAAGAAAAGCCGAAGGCTTCGGCAGGGGGCCATCGCCGCGGGAACGGCAGCGGTAATAACTTTCGGAACGGCGGACTTGAGTAAGGCCTTTGCCGGTCATTCGACGGATCAACACCAGCTCATTGTCAGCCGGGATGTGGATGCGGACCAGCTTGCGAACGCCGAGGAAAGTGCAATCGGATATCGTCCGTTCAATTCCGACCAGAACCGCAACGACATTCTGGACGGCGTCGAACTGGCCCGACGTACCGCCGCTGTTATTAATGAGCTGCCGAGTTATATTCCCGGTACTATGATGCCGATTCCAAATCGAATATATAAAATTCCACACATGTTTTTCGGTCTCGAACGCTGTGACATTTGCGGCCAGCAAGTCAATATGGGCGGCTATGAGATTATTAATCCGATACTGCATTTAGATTATCCCGGCGAAAATAATTCTCTGCAGGAGGCCTTTCTGCCGGAATTGGCGCTGCATTATATGGAACACGGCTCGTTCGACTGTCTCGGAGATATTCATCGAGGCAGGATCGATATCCCGCGATTGTTAAGAGTGCTTGAGTTGCGATTTCCCGGTGATCCGAACGAACACCGGTTGGCACTGGAGAAGCCCGACCTGGACGGCGATTTATTAACGGACGGCGAAGAATTGGCTGCCGGATACAATCTCCATCACGCCGACCAGGACCAGGACCTTGTCCCCGATGGAATCGAGTTGGCGAAACAATGTGCTGAAGTTGTTGATGCGCTGCCGATTTTCGATCCCAATGGCCCGGAAATCCTCCATGCCATCTATAAAATCAACTTTATGCAGCGAGGCCTCGAGTATTGTGACATCTGCGGCACGACTGTCAATATGGGCTACTGGCAGATTAAAAACTCTAAGCTCGACCTTACTATTGACGTCTCTGAAATAGAATTGCATTATATGCAACACGGCTCTTTCAGCTACGCCGGCGATGTTCATGGAAAAGGCAGAATCGATGTAGCCCTATTAAAAAAGATTCTTGAAATGCCCCAGCGCTGTGGTGATCTGGGAACGATCTATTTGCCCGCTGATGCAAACCGGGACTGCGCAGTAAATCTCGCCGATTTGACAGAGCTGCTCGAGCAATGGCTGGAATATAGCAATCCGAATCAGGGCAAATGAGATGGGCAACAAAAGTTGTGACGGGAATTTGGATTCCGACCTGCGGGCACTCAAAGCGATCGATTTTGAACTGGCCTATCTTGTCCTTCTGACCCGTGAAGGGCTCAAGCCATTAAGCCGATGGGAAAAGCCATTAGACGAAAGCGGCATTGAATTATTACGCCGGATGGGTTTGATAACAAAACTTCTCCGGCGAAAAGTCAAGACCGGCGCTGAAGTTCTCGAGACGATATTCAGCCGTTCCTCTGCCTGCCTTGAATTGTACGAACAGCGCTTTGCGAATACTGCCGTGGATAAATCCGCCGAGACCCAGCGGTTCGAAGGCTTTCTCTTCGGCTATCCGCCCTGCTGCATCGATCAGTATATTCGCCGTCCTTATTCTAAGAACGATCTGCCGGAAAACGACCAGAAGATTTTATTTCACTGGGCCTGTGACAACTGCAAGGTCACGTCCTTGCTGCTGCGAGCTTACAAAAAGGTCTATGGTATGCTCAATAATATTTAGTGACACTTACAGTCCGAGATACGCCACTTTTCCTTTAAACAAAGTTTCAACAAAAAATTATATTTCCTCCAGCTCGAGTTCAAACGAATATATCCAAGATATTCGCTGCGGGTTTATCCGGATGAGAAGTGAAAGAACAATAATTTATTGATCGCCATCGTCCCGGCCGGGTGAGCCGCTGGTATGTGCACTTGCACGCCAGGAGTCTTTCTGATCCCAACTGTCAGTATCTGTATTTGTCGGGTCTATTATAGTCAGAGAGAAACCATAGCCGTCGGTGATTGAATACCAGCCGTCGTTGTAGCTAAAATCCAGAATCGTTTGGCCGATGGCATCTTCGAGCTTGATTCTTTCGCCGGCATTATTTAGTCTGCCGGTATACTCTC
>CAZFOQ010000300.1:0-2474 GCA_964520535.1 uncultured Pirellulales bacterium
TATCGGCTAATGACGACGTTTACAATCACGGTGCCGGTCGTTCCATATTTTCTACAGCCGGGGAGAACACGGAACATCCGACAAGGCAATTGATTATCAGCGAGGATTTGAGCTTCGTGAGCTTGACTCGGTCTTTCGCGCATATGGCGTGGATGCAGTATTTACTTCTCACGATCATATGGTTGAGCATTGTCTCACAGGTCCTGAAGGTTATTGGGAAAAAATGGATGTCAATGACCCAGCCAATCTCAACTATTTGGTACAAGGAAACTCAGGGCATAGCGCTCGGGATCCACACCCTGAATGGAAGCGATGGATGCAAATCCCTGGTGCTCCACCTGAGACGTTCTATACCGTTTGGTTTTATGATTGGAATAAAGCAAATAATCCTACAACAGTCCGATGTAGTCTGTATGATGTACAGGTCTCAAGGATTTCTGCAAGCACCCGGCAGGCTACATTCCAGCTAATTAGTATTGATGGTCTGCCTGAACAGATGCGTAATCATGAAGTGTTCACTTCATATGATTATGTTTTCACCATATGTCGTACTGATCCAACTTTCTCAAACGAGACGGCGGAGAAGATACAGGGCGTATTAACTCCCGAACAGAAAAATGCTTTGAATTCAAAAAATACATTATTATTCATTGTCTCTACAACGGGGATAGCCATCATAGCATTAGTTGTCCTGGCAGCCGTAGGAAAAAAACTTTTACATAATCGCAGTCGCCCTCCAAAATGGTGATATTCCCTTGATGCGTGTTACACAGTTCCTTGATAAAGAAGTGGGACTAATAATTACTTGTCATGAAACTAACGAAGAACCCATGCAACCGAAGAAATTGGAACGTATTCAAGTTCCACACAAATCTCTCTCTATTTGCCAGAAAGAGCATTTATGAAGATACTCAACGTAGTTGGTGCCAGACCGAATTTCATGAAAATAGCGCCATTGATGGCAGAGTACAAGCGGCATGAAAACATCCATGCAATTCTTGTCCACACGGGGCAACACTACGACGACATAATGAGCAATCTCTTCTTCAGCGAATTGGACATTCCCAAGCCAGATATCAAACAATCTGGATGTGGGCTCCGGCAGCCATGCCGTACAGACCGCAGAGGTCATGAAGAGTTTTGAGCCGGTTCTCATGAACTACAAACCAGATGTTGTTGTGGTGGGTGATGTGAACAGTACTATTGCCTGTGGCCTTGTGACGGTAAAATCATTAACCAAGCTGGTACATGTCGAGGCAGGCTTGCGCAGTGGTGACAGGATTATGCCGGAGGAAATCAATCGAGTTCTGACTGATTCTATAAGCGATCTGCTTTTTTGTACTGAAGAGAGCGGCGTGAATAATCTTCTCAGAGAGGGAATTTCCCCAAAAAAGAATCCACATGGTCGGCCATGTTATGATTGATACGCTACTGAGAAATAAACAAAGGGCTAAGAAGTCAAATATCTTAAACATATTAAATTTCAACGGGGATAATTTTGCCGTCCTTACTTTACACCGCCCCTCAAACGTCGATGATCCTGTTGTGTTTGGCAGAATTCTCGATGCCCTGGCAATCATACAGAAGGATATACCCATAATTTTCCCTGTCCATCCTCGAACGCGCAAGAACCTTGCTTCTTGCTCGCTCGGCAAACGCATCGAAGAAATGTCTGGTTTGCGATAGACAAAAACCTTTAGGGTATCTGGATTTTCTGAATTTGATGTCTAATGCAAAAGTGGTTCTGACTGATTCAGGGGGAATACAGGAGGAAACCACTATTTTACAAATTCCCTGTCTAACTTTGCGAGACAACACCGAGCGCCCAGTCACAACAAAACTTGGTACCAATCAGGTTGTCGGTACTAATCCAACAACAATTATCCATGCTTATAAGCGAGTTATGGACGGCGGTTTGGATAAATCCAAGATACCTCCGCTTTGGGATGGTAAAGCTGCTCAAAGGATAGTAAGCATTCTTATGAATGGGTTTTAATAACTAAAAAAATTATTGAAGATTCTTTACTCTTTTCCGATTCTTTCTTTGCCATTATGGCTATTAACACTGTTGACTAAATAATCCAGTCTTATACAAAACAGATAGCTTAGTCCCAACTGACTTGCTATTCGATTTTATTGGGATTTTATATTTTGACAGTTTAAAAAATCAGACTTCTGCGAAAGTAGGAATCTGAAAGTCTAAAGCAATATGCTTTAGGCAAATAAAAAAACCGGTATCGTCAGGCGGTAGGCCTCAACTCGGACTTCCGCTAAAAAATCACTACATCTCTAACGATACCGGTTCAGGAGGATCGATTATCTCGATCCTCCTATTTTATTTATATCGGTATGTAAGGCCAATAGCTTGACCATCAAGTATTGATAACGGCTGCGCTTGTCAAGGCAAGATAGGACCTGTCCGGGTGCATCTGTAGTTTGTAGGTAAAGCGGGCATAAAAATTGCCTTTCAAGTA
>CAZFOQ010000301.1:0-2474 GCA_964520535.1 uncultured Pirellulales bacterium
CTAGTTTTCCTAGTTCTTCTACTTTCGTAGCATTCTCTTCCTTACATGATATTCGCTCCACTGGGTCGGATCATCTTTTATCTTATTCCACTTTTCGACGGCCATCCACCCGCGACCGAACGGACGGCGGGCGTGCCGCCCCTGCCTGGTGTGCTCGTACATCTCCTGTGGCGGTTTTACCGGCAAGGATGGCTCCGGCATCTGACTTCTCCAGTCATGGTAGCGTTTATCCATTTCTTTAACAACCTCGGGGTGTTTTGCCGCTAGATCGTTTGTTTCGCCCGGATCGGCTTCAACGTTATAAAGTCGCCAGTTTTCCTCCTTGCCGTACTTTACAATACGCCATTGTCTCCAGCGGGCGATCCGTGATGTGTAGGTATGCCAGAACAGCGCATCGTCCGGGTTTGCGTTCTTTTCGCCAAGCAGTAGCGGCAGCAGGTTTTTCCCTTCGCAGTGAGCCGGGAGCCTTGTTTTGGTAACGGCCGCCGCGGTCGCATAGAAATCTATCGTGCTGGCCATACCTTTGTATTCTTTGCCGGCCGGTAATGTACCTGGAAAGGTCAGGATCGTAGGCATTCGGTAGTTGCCCTCCCACTGCAAATTTGACCTTCCTTTACCGCCTTTACCCCCGCGATAAGGCAGCGGCCTGTGACCGGCGGAGGGATCCCCGCCGTTATCACTGCTGAACATTATAAGCGTATCCTCGGCAATGCCCATATCATATAGCTTCTTTCGTATCAACCCTACCTGGTCATCAAGAGCCAGCAATGTCGCACGGAGGTATTGCCTCTTTGAGTATTTTCCAAAGCTATGTTCCGGGTAAAGCCGTTTGAGATATTTGACAGGAACTTCGGTGTTTGGAATATGAACCGCCAAAGGCACGAAATACATGAAGAATGGTTTGTCTTTGTTTCCGTGTCGGTCGATAAAGTCGATGACATAATCCCCTTCAACCTCGGTCAGGTATGAACCATCAACACCGATATACGATGCGCCACCGCCAAAGTACTCATTGCCCTCGACCCGGGGTGGGTGCATTCCAGCCTCCATAAATCCTCGGTCAAGCGCCCCCTGGTCCCACCTGCCAATATCCCATTTCTCTAAACCCACGATACCTGTTACGTACCCGGCATCACGAAGCATTTCAGCAAGGGTCGGTTTGTCATCCGGGATCGGCACTCCCCGCGACAGGTCATATTTGCCGAAACGCTGGGTGTACATGCCCATCATAAGTCCGCAACGGCTCGGACTGCAAGGCGCATTGATGGTGTACGCATTGGTAAGCTTCACACCGTCCCGCGCCAGTGAATCGATATTCGCTGTAGAAGGATCCGGACATCCGAACGCCCCAACATCTCCCAGGGCCAGGTCATCAACGTAGATGATGATTATGTTCGGACGTCTTTCACGAGATTTGCTCATATTAGACTGATGGCAGGATGCCAGAAGTGACGTACCGGCTGCACCGGCGGCGACATGCATTAAAAACTCACGTCTTGTTCCCATTAACCGGGATTTCCCATTTAACGTCATAATAGGTGCTCCTGAGTGCGACATTGTGAATAATACCATAATCGGGGCCTCGATTTCAACACGTCCAGTCACCAACATGTCCTCGACGTCTTGAGTAAGGCGGAGGGAACCGGAACCTTACTCAAGACAAACTTCCACGAACGCCGTCGGGGCCATATAGTCCAGGTTGCTATGCGGCCGGTAATGATTATAATCCATCCGCCAGCGATCTGCAACATATCTCAACTCATCGATGCTCAGGAATAACTATCTGTTGAGCAACTCATCTCTGAGCCTGATGTTGAATGACACGACGTAGCTGTTTTTCCAAGGACTGACGGGAATTATGTATAGGGTTTCCACTCCCGATTCCTCCAGCCACTTTTTCACGGCCATCGATACAAATTCAAGACCGTTATCACTGCGGATATCCTACGATAGCCATACTTCTGATGCTTCAATGACAGCCTCAAGATCTAGCTTATCAGTGGCTTGTCCCTGTCCGGTTGTGTGGCTCTGTATTTCTGGGTGCTTCAAATCCCTGTAGAATCTTCGCACCGGTGAATTCGGCGAGGGTCAAAAACAAATCATAGTGTCTCGCCAAACGGTCCGCGTCTACTCCTGCTTTGATCTTGCAGGGTCGTGGGGTGTAAATATTACCTCACTGTAACTGTTTGCCTTATAAGAACATATATTCTTTCCTGGCGAAAGTATTTGCAATATGTCCCCTGAATCATTACCCTTTGCGGACTACTAAACCAACCTATTGCTACGTTGATAGATTACTCCTAAAAGAATTACATGATTGATACAATTCTTTTCATCCGAATACTTAATCCGATATTAATAAAAAAATATTCGTTTTTTAGGCAAAAATTTGAGGTTTGGTACTTCAATCAATCATCAAATTTGACATCTGTGGAGTAAAAATGGTGACAAGATGTCAGTGTGCCGCAGCAAGC
>CAZFOQ010000302.1:0-2459 GCA_964520535.1 uncultured Pirellulales bacterium
CTCCACTTCGGGCCACTTTGTGGCCCTCCGGTCGAAATGACAAAGGCGCAAATCTTAATCACGATTGTATTACATATATCCTGTTGGAAGAACTTTTTTACCGGCAAAGAATATGCTGATTTTAAGAAATGTCTGCTTAAGCTACAATAAAAAAAGAGACAAGCCATATATGGCTTATCTCTTTACTAACCGATTTGTAGATAATAACTGCTTTTAATATTCTACTTGCGTCTTCGCAGGAACAGAGCGCCAAGACTCAACAATGCAATCGTCATCGGCTCAGGAATAATGGATACATCCACCGAGGCCGTGGGGGTTGTATATGGCGGATCTCTAAACAGTGAAATCTTGGCTGTCTGACCCAGGGCACCACCTGAGTAATTCACATTAAACTGAGAACCTGCACCAAGGGGCATAGTACTATCCGGGCTCATTGCTGCGGTGAGCATGAAACCGGCACCCCACCCGACCTCTTCATAGGGTGTAGAAGAAGCCCAATCTCCTGCCGCATCCAGATTGGTTACATCGCTGAGTATTCCTGTTCCGCCTTCTTCAACAATAAGATAACCCAGCCAACTTGAAGCATCTTCGCTGACGATTGTAATTACTGATGTAACACCCTCAGCGATTTCAGCGTTATCGGTGGTAACTCCGTCGATTTGAAGGAACACAGCATTTGCCGTTGAGGCCATGCCGAAAACCAACAACAAAGCCACTAATCTTTTCATCATCTTCTCCTTTCTTTATGGTTTTAATACATTCCTCATAAGAGGAACATATCTTTTCATCACATCAAGAAATTGCCACTGGCCGGCTCTCTAAGGTTCTGTTACTGACAGTCAGGAGCCGGACTATTAGCTTTGTTCCAGTTGGCAATTAAAATATCCAGGTCGTTGGTAGAGACACGGAACTCTTGCTTAGCCTGGGGCATGTGATCGAAGTCTGCACATATCTGATTACCACTCAAGGAAGCCAGAGGTTTATTCCAGGCCGCTATCAGGATATCCAGGTCATTAGTTGATACCCAGAAATTTTGCTTACCCTGAGAGGTGCCATCTGCATCACCATGGCATTGTCTCGGATTTATGCTGGAGATCCAGCAATCGGGTTTGCCAACAGCTTCCCACTGCTCAGGATTTGGGCCTGTATAAGCTGTGACTGCACCAACGGTGACCGGATAATTCGTAGCACCGCTTATTAAATCCACTTCTGCTTCGGTGGCATCTTCGAGCACCACATTGCCGCGAGTTGCGTTCGTCATGACAGTCAATTGGCATGATTCACTGCACTTGACATGACATAATGTACCATCGAGAGGAGGAGCAAGAGTTTCTTCATCATTATCATAGAGTGAGCCCATCTCGATAGTGATACCGCTGGTGCCCAGGCCACCCAATGCACCAGGATCGTTGGCATCCGCGACAGGTGTGTAATTGCTGATATCCCAACTCTCGACCTCGCCGGTATCAAGGACAGTAATATATCGACTGAAATTTGCCGGGAAAATCCCGTAGCCAATCTTAATATTGCCTTCCTTGTTATCACCTACTGCGAAGTTACCTATCTCAGTTATAACGCCCGCATCAACTGTGATGTCCAGAGCGAAAGCTCTGGCTCTCTCGGCTTTGGAGGGGAACAAATAGTCTATCGCGACCCATCCTTCCCCCAGGTCTCTGGCTGTTATGTTGATAGTGGCCCAAGCCGGAGTGACGAGGATAACCACAATCAGAGGGAACAACACCTTTCTCATTATTCTACCCTTTCCTTTCTTCTCTTTTTCTTTGCAGAGGTATAGACTCTGCACAATCTTGGTTCTCTTTTCTTTTCAATTAAAATCACCCACGCATGCTCACAGATCTTGTTATAAAAACTTTTATAATGGATTTAATCATGCGTGTCGGCTGACGAAAACAGCCGCGAATATCTATCTAATCTTGTTTTAGCCTTCTCCTTTCTCACTAATGGGTTGAAAAAGCGTGCAATACTATGATTACACTCTTTTTGGCAAAGATTGATTGTATATTAACACACCTTTTGAGAAATTTCAAGAAAAATCTGCTCAAATTTAGAAAATGATCCTCTAAATCCGCTACTTGTATGCCCTCGCTTGCCTCACTTGTTAATAATATGGATATTCACTTGCCAAACGGGCATTATAGTTAATCCATCAGGCATGAAAAATTTGACATTTTTATTGGTAAGTCAAGGTAGGAGCTAAAGATAAGGAACTCATATCCAATTGAGCGATCACAGACCGACAATACAATTATGATGGATTTTAGCTATCCAATTCAAACAGTCTGAGCCATTTAAATCTGATATAGAAAAATTCTTCAAGCTGCATTACAAGTTTTTTCGACTTTTTTAATTGGTCTGGTATTGATGAATTTGAGTTCCAAAATGTGATTTGAGGTGCTGAACAGATGGCGGACACATAATTTGCCAATTATGCTGCCCGG
>CAZFOQ010000303.1:0-2443 GCA_964520535.1 uncultured Pirellulales bacterium
CGTTTCAGGTCGCGTGACCCGCGCCGATTGAACTGCGCGAGCTTGGCGAATAAGTCCTCATGAATGAAACGTATTTTTACATTCTCGTAGACACGAATGGGACGATACTTTCCGGTGTGGAGGTAGTGCATCTGTGCGTCGAATGTCGGCGCAGGACGCCACGACCGGCTGCCGCACTCAGGGTCTATGATGATGCCGATGCAGGGGGAATCGCCCAGCGAGCGGAATTCCATCGCAGTGCTCTTCTTGGCGTTGTGTGCTATGAGCTGCTCGACCAGATACTTGCCAATCTCGCCTTGGGGATACATTTTCTCGAGCAACTCGGCGTAGGTGACACCCATGGTCCGGTACGTGCTTCTGGGCACCTGCCACACTTCCAGCTTCGACTTCATCACCACATTCGCAGCGTGAATGTCGTTTGAGAGATTGTATTCCCTTCCACCCACTGGCCAGGTGCCGCCGCCGATCCAGATCACACGAATGTTTCGGTCCTGGATCCTGGGCTCGAGCAGGAGTGCGGACGCCATATCGGTAAGCGGCCCGTAAAAGGCGACGTGAAGTGGCCTTTTGTCGTCCTTCATGGCCTCCTCAATGATCAAACGGGCACCCGGCGAGTCGACGGGCGTTGATTCGTCCGGGATGGCGTGTGTCGCGCCATCCTCGACCCGTACTTTGCCTTCAAGGTCCATCAGTCGCAGGAGCTTGATGGTTTCGTCGTGACTATCCTTAAGACTCTGGGGCGATTTGCCCGTCCCGAAGTGGGCGGGAATAATGCCATGCAGTTCGAACGTCGGTGTCAGCACGGCGTGTACGATGGCAAACTGGTCGTCTGCCTCGTTCTTGGCGTCCGAGTTGACAATGACACGTTTCCTACTCTCAGGCGGAAAGGGGATATCAAAAACAGTAAAATCACTCCAGGCCGCTTGGGGGAGGGCCAAAACCGGGAGCATAAGGAGAATAATCCACCTGACAGCCAACAATTGTTGGTTTTCTCTCATGGGTTGTCCTTTCTTAAATTGGATTTTAATGTCTATGTTTTCACCTCAAATACAAAATCCCACACCAAATTGCAACTAAATTTACACGACTGCCGCCGATAGATCACGAATAAACTGGTCAATAGCAATTTCATAAAGATAAGTTATCAAGTCTGATCACTACTCGCCGCAGCCGCACTTGGGCCATGTGCCTCACGTAGGCCTATGGGGCCGATCCTATGAACAAGTCTGGAGCCCTTAACGGGCTATTGCTGTTGCCCAAATAATCTCCTTCGGGGCCACTAAGAGAAAACGGAGCTTTGACAACTCCTAAATGTTCAGATAGGATACAAACCATAAAAACTAAATTAGAACAAAGTATGCAGGCTCAGCAGAAAAGAAAGGCCACTTAATATGAAAGTAAATCGTCGCAATTTCATTGCTTCGGCCTTGGCAGGTGGAGCGACTGTTGCGTTACCTGTTGCATCGGCACAGTCCGGAACCAAAGAGGCCGCCTATGCCAAACTTGATGAGGCAGCGAAACGGCCTGTTCTCAAAACGCAGCTGTTTTCAAAACCCGTAATTATCGAAACCCTTGATTTGCTCAAATACAAACGTAACTACCTGTGCCGTGTTCGGTCGAAAGATGGGGCCGAAGGATTCTCGTTTGCAAACAGTAAAATGGATTCCCTGTATCCCGTTTTCGTAAAGCTCTTACAGCCATTTTTCATCGGTAAAGACGCGCTCAAATTGGATTCCTTGCTGGACGAGGTGTACGTTTACAAAAGCAACTATAAGCTGCAAAGCGTTGCCTTGTGGGTACCGCTGGCTACGATCGAATTCGCCATTCTCGATATGCTGGGTCGGATAGCAAACAAGCCGATGGGAGAATTGATTGGCAAAATTCACAATCCCACTATCGAGCTTTATCAGGCAAATAGCGAGCGGGGCATTTCTCCAGAAGAGACAATGGAACACCTTCTGAAGCAACTGGAGGTGTCTCAGGCCAAGGCCGTGAAATTCAAGGTGGGGGGGCGGATGAGCGCTCCGGAATTCCCCCGGGGAAGATCCGATAGACTGATTCCCTTGATGCGGAAAACGCTTGGCGATGATATGGTTATTTCTGCGGACTCGAATGGTTCCTATGATGTCAAGGAAGCCATTCGGATTGGCAAGATAATGGAAGAGCACAACTTTGACTTCTATGAAGAGCCCGTTCCATTCGATTGGTACGAGGAGACCAAGCAAGTCGCCGATGCGCTAACGGTACCCATCGCCGGTGGCGAACAAGAGGCAAGCATGCGGAATTTCCGCTGGTTGTTGGGTAACGATGCCCTTCAAGTTTTGCAGGCGGATATGTTTTATTTTGGTGGGATGATTCGGTCCATGAGAGCCGCTCGTATGGCAGAGGCCCTAGTATCCTGTCCACGCTACAGTGTCGGGTATAGTTTTTTCAGTTTGATTCT
>CAZFOQ010000304.1:0-2341 GCA_964520535.1 uncultured Pirellulales bacterium
AACCCTATCGGCAAAAAGACCTAACAGACTTTATTGCACGGACATAGTACTAGTAACCTTAGTAACCTCCTCAGGTGTTTTCAAGTCGCTACAAAGTTCATGAATAATCCGGATTAGCGGATATCGGGTGCCGTTTTGAAAGGCCAGCCATACTTCTCAAATATGCCGAATTCCATTTCTTCTGGCTTTCCGTAGGCCGAGCGCACCTCTTGAGTATGGCCATCGACAAAGACAGCATTGCACGTGCCCGCGTTAAGCTTTTTAATCGTACCGGTCCCTGTGCTATGAAACGTACCAAACCAGTCGTGCAGGCCGTTAGGGATCATCAATGTATCATTAAGGGACCTGAAATTGCCGTCATCGCGAGGCCACATGTTTTCCTCTGAAAAGAGAAAAACATCGGCATTCGTACGCGTTACTTTGGATAGCTTTTTTGCGCACGGGTACCCATCAACCGAGTTTTTGCCTTCCTGAGGATTCAAGAAACCATTCATGGAGTAGCTGAAATAGGGATCAATGGGGATTTGCGGGTCATGACCATAATGTTCAGCCCCTCGAAATTCTGCGATTATCTTGAACGTTGGACAAAGATAGGTCTTGTCATTGGGGACATATTTCCATAATGGACCATCCGCAGGGTAACGGGGATCGTGCCAGCGACAAAATACCGAATACCCTGGTTCAGGCTCCTCGTTCTCGATCATGCACGTCCGTGCGGGAGGAAAACGGTCGTCATTATCACCTAAGTACATGGTCACACCCACACCATACTGTTTCAGGTTACTACGACATACCACTTCCTTTGCCTGCTCACGCACTCGCTGCAAAGCCGGCATCAAGATTCCCATTAGGATAGCAATGATTGCAATCACTACAAGCAGTTCAATTAGGGTGAAAGCCTTGAGTTTTTTTATATGTCCCATTATGATCGATCCACCTTTGAATGGCGCTAGCGTCAAAAGTCTTCGAACGACATTTAGAGCCTTATTATTCGCTCATAATCAGCGATCTATTGGCCTTGCCTTGAGTTTTGACGTAGGTGTCTTTAATAAATTATTACTGGTCCTGTGATTTTTGTTCTAGTTTTATTTTAACAATTTATCGGGCAAATACAATAGTAAATAGGGATTTCCCATTTAAACGCCTAAAAAACACAATTTTCTCATTACAACATCAATAATCTTACGAAAATCATCCTGAATTGTCAAGAAATCTCGTTCCCAAAACAATTTTACTGGGAATTTGCATGAAAACACGTCTTTCTGTGCTCAACCTTTTTTCCAATACCTGTTTTTGAACAAATCATGACCGCCCTCACTTTCATAAATTCAAGTTTTTCAACAATTTTGATCAATAACCATATCCAATCGGTATCGGTTTCAATCGTTTGATTCTTTCGAGAATTTCGCAGAATAAAGCCCTCGGCACCGCCACCTCTGCCATCTGGAATATCACGTATCTCGAATGCCTTACAACTTTTGCTCCGATTCTTATCATCTTCTCTTTGAGTGTCCTCAGCGACCAATCCCTTACCTTCTTTGTCAAAGCCAAACGCCTAAAAAAACTGCCGAGGTTGTAAGCCAAGGCAAACAACTGAAGGCGAACCTGATTATCCACGAAATCATGACAGGAAAGCCGTGTCCATTTTAATGCATATTTGCCTTCTTTTATCCACTGCTCTGCTGTGCCACGCTTATTGTAAAACTTAACCACATTGCTTGATTTCCATCTAAGATTAGTCACAATAAAACCGATACGTGGGAATAGTTCACCTGAATGCCATTCGATATTCTGCCGCAATTCTACGGGTTTCAACCCGTAGATGAAGTTATCCGACGAAGTCGGACGGGTGTAGCCCGAAGCGGCAATGCCACGGGTTTTAACCCGTGGTTCTTTACTAATAAAGGGCCTATACTCTATGATTTAGTATAGACCCTAAAATAATCTGCGATAGCAATACAATCCAAGTAACTTTATGACGGTCAATTATATGGCATTTTTTTTATATTACCTGACAAAACTGGTCGGTTGCGATACATGTATAATCCTTAACTTGTCATTGTCCTATATGCCTCCGAAAATTAGCGCCATACTAACCGGATTGTCAACCGACTGAATCGCCTCGAGTTACTGTACACGGATCAACCAACCTAGTCCGCAGAAAGCGGTGTCTTATACAGACGAATGTCATCAAGAAGAACCATGCCGGAACCACCGGAGGCGCCAATCCTCTCAAAGCCGATAGTCAGAGACGTAACATTAGTCAAATCGATACCCAAAGAAGCAAGATCAACTGAAAACTCCTGCCATTCTGTCTGCGTCAGGTCGCCATCGTAGATTG
>CAZFOQ010000305.1:0-2325 GCA_964520535.1 uncultured Pirellulales bacterium
TACAGTATCAATTGTTAAAGAACTAAGCCATTATCATTTTTCTTGGAAAGTACAGGCGTAAAGATAATGTTGAAATATTGCTCCATTTTTTATCTCGACTTGTTGACGCAATTGAAAGAAGCAATAAAACCGAAATATAAATGGAGAAATCCGTGATAATGTTTGAGAGAAAAAAAGAGCCTTCACACTCATAGAACTTCTGGTCGTGATCTCCATTATCGCACTGTTGATGTCGATATTAATGCCAGCACTGAACCGTGTAAGAAATCAGGCAAAGACTGTGATGTGTCAGGGAAGATTAAGGGAATGGGGAATGCTCTTTAAGCTATACACAGATGATTACGACGGTAGTTTCAATCCGGGCTGGGATACCGGCGAGACTGGATTATGGATGAATGCCCTGAGGCCTTATTACAGAGACAATTGGGATATGCTACTTTGCCCCACCGCCACGAGACTTATGCAAGACTCCACCGACTGGGGCACTTTTAAGGCTGCCTGGCGTGACGTCGACATAGCCGGAGGTGGTGAATACACTTATGTATTCAGCTATAGTATTAATTCCTGGACGAACAATATGAAGGCAGACCGCGGCGACCGTCCAGTGGAATGGTTTTGGAAGAACGTCAATAATATCACAATGGCAGACAAAATACCTGTATTTGCCGATTCCACCTGGCATGATGCCTGGACGCGTCATACTGACAACCCACCAGCCACGATGGATGCTTTTGGAATTGGCGATCAAGGCACAACCGGAGAAATGGACCATTTTTGCATCGACCGACACGATGGTTTTATCAACTCCCTCTTTATGGATTGGTCTGCCAGGCGTGTGGGTCTTAAAGAATTGTGGACATTGAAGTGGCATCGAGAGTTTATCACGACGGGCGTCTGGACTAAAGCCGGCGGCACTTTGGATTCAGATTGGCCGGCATGATTGAGGCACTTCCCGGCTTACTAAGGCATATTCTTCACAAGAAAGAAAGTCTTTTATGCCGCTTTTGTTTACGTTCTCATTACTATTACACGCCTGGCCCACGGAATCTTACAAGGCCGTTCAGACCCTTGCTCTATGCTCGAAGAATCAATAATTCCATCCCAAGCAATAAATAAGCTCAAAAAATACTCAGGAACGACCCTTTAGCACGCTTGATATGCAAAAAGTCCTTATTTTCAATGATTTTCTCTTGACAGCGAGGTAGTTTATTTAGTATAAGAATAATATTGAGTAGAGGTGACTGTGCAGGTGCTCATCGATGGATTTTTGTTTTCATGCAGCTAATTTTAGCCTAAAATTAATAAATATCCAAAAAAGACATTAAGGCAAAGTAAGATCAGACCGCTGGAGTCGTATGCTCCGGAGCTTTTGATTTTTACCTTTCAATCACTTTTTCGAGTTATTGAAGGAAGGAGGTATCGTCAAATCTACAAACATTTATCCTGGGCAGATATATGTTGAAAGGGAACGAAGGTAAAAATCTTTATCGTCTGTTTCTATATTTTTAACTGTTTTTTATAGGAGGTTTATTATGTGTAAAAAACAAATTATTGCTGTTTTAGCATTGTCTCTTTTCTTGATCTCATCGGCCAGTGCGCAGGTTATATGGGACTTTGAGAACGGAAATGACCATGGCTTTACCTTGTGGAGCGTCGTTCCTCCTATCCCTGGCGAGGATGATCCCAACACGGCAGGTGATGAGGCATTGACGGGTGGTCTGCCGGATGCCGGCGTGGCCTGGAACATTGGGACGCCCGACCAGTTTGACGGGCAATTACCAGCTGGCGATCCATCACGCGGGAATTTCAAGGATGGGGTGCTGGATTTAGACTCTGGCACGGAGCGCATGACCCGTGATCACGGTTACCTCAATACCTACAGTCTGAACCAACACGGAGATTATGTCCATACACAGGCAAATGATCAAATCGCCACCTCACCCAACGTACTTCTGATGGAAGGGGCTATACTCACAGCTACAGTTGCAGGTTCTGGGGCCGGCAGCGAACCCATCCTGGATCCCAATGCGGCTTTAGGATATACAGATGGTTCTGGCGGCATCGCGGTTCTTTCGGCTGTGGATGGCACAATCCTCGCAAGCACTATGGCGGAAGGTAAGGGAGGGGAGGACGATTTTATCCTCGACCTATCAGCCTTTGCTGGTCAGACGGTTTATATTGAAGTCGTCGATGCCCATGAAGGCGGTTGGGGTTGGATAGCTGTTGATAAGATCGAAATTACCAATGCGAGAGTTCTGCCCACCGCGGGACTGGTCACTAAGGCCGCCTCAATGGCCGGTTATGATTTTGCGATAGTTGACCGGC
>CAZFOQ010000306.1:0-2302 GCA_964520535.1 uncultured Pirellulales bacterium
TATCGGCAAAAAAGCCTGTATGACATCACGTTATGTGCGACAGAGCACTAGCATTACATCTGATACTCCCTCCGTTAATAAACCGTTCTTAGGTAAAACACTTAGCCAATCACAATCCGAGATGGCTTCCCAGGAGATTGCTCCAGTTCCCAGTTTTTTTATTGTTACTTGTTTTGGTTCTGGAATTGGGTTATCTTCATAGGCAACGAATTCAATGTTCCACATCGATGGACGAAACACTGCATTATCAGGAACCTGAGTCTCATTTGCTCCCAAGTCAATAATAGCCTCTCCGTTACAATCACCATCTACTATACGAGGGATTCCATTGATATCAGTAAATGGCAGTGTTTGGATAGGAGTATTAGTACCTGCATCGATACAAGGAGAGTCAAATCTTAGTCGAAAATCACCACTTTGAGGATCCATAAAACGTGGATTTAGTGAAAAAACGCTATTGCTTATATCAATAAACCAAGCATTAAATCCCCACGGAGCTAATGAATTCATATCAAGAGGTAAGCAACAATGGGTAATCTTCACTGATGGACTACCTGTAATTTTAGGAAGCATTCGAGCTATTGCACTGCCTTCGGGGGCTGAATTATCCCAGATAATACAATTTTCAAATATTACATCTCTATTATTCGTCCACGTTGCCGCCCCATCGCCATTGAAGGCACCCCCAGAGTTGTCAGCATGGTTTTTTACAATTGTACAACTTGTGAATGAGGGAGCACTTTGATTACAAAAGATAGCCCCTCCCAAATCGGAGGCAATATTGCTATATAAAATGGTATTTACTAACATTGCATCTGATCGAGAACAAAAAATCGCACCACCATATGAAGCCTGATTATTGCTTATCATGCAACCAATAACTAAAGGGCCTGGTTGTCGATAGGTTTGTGCTGCACAAATTGCACCACCTGCTTGAGCTTGATTATTGGTGATAATACAATTTATGATATGTGGACTACTATTTTCGCAAAGTATCGCTCCGCCTGACTCGTATTCTTTTGTATAGCCATTGGTAATATAGAATCCTTGCACAACAGAATTGGCATCTTCGCTGCTATGGAAATAAAATCCTCTGTGAAGTTCCTCGGGTGATCCCTGGCAGTCGATGATACAGGTTTCGGGACCATCTTCGCTCTTGACGGTTATTGCCTTTCCTTTGAAATCGATGTCACGGTTACCGTCACCGGTATAAGTTCCGGGAGCGACAAGGACGGTATCACCGTCATTTGCATCATCAATCGCTGCCTGAATCGTATTGAAATCGGCAGGGCCGTCGTCATCGACGTAGATAATTCTGCCGTTTGCAGCCGGGCAGACTGATGTAAGTATAAACAGCAGGCTCACCAGACATTGCGTAAGAATTGATTTGGCTCTCATTTTCCTATCCCTCGAAAAATTATGATAAATATAATTCCGGAGCAGGTATTGGCCTGGTCCTGATTAAAACGCTGGAAAAAGTTTTTCGTTCAAGGCGGGATTGGGATAAATGTGAAATCGATATAAATAATGACGGCAAGAATTACGATATTATAAAATTATTATCCGCCTTATATATGTTATCATACCAAAAATTCAGTATCTTGTTCAAGGATATTCGCCTCAATTCTCAAAAAAACACTTCTATCGATAGAATTGTTTTTCGAGCGATTTTAACTTTGCCGTGTTAAGGACAATTTTGCTTAAAAACGGGATTTTTGGTTGTATTAAGGCAGATATTGTGTAGAATACATATTGAACTATGGATTTTAAGTTCATCATTCATAGTTCGTTGTTCATCGACAATTAGGGGGATGAAGCATGTCAAAAGCCTCTTCAATGGTAAATGAGCGAATGAGTGAAAGAGTAAATGAGTCAAAACATGCACTCATTAACACATATACGCATCAACTCATATACTCGATTTGTTCGACAAGTGTCGAAAGTATTCGATTTATGCCACAGGTACAAATCACAGTTTTTTATGCAAAACAAAGCCAATTCTCAACGGCAGAAGTCAGAATTCAGGAGTCAGAAGTGAAAAATATTTAGCCCGCTGATCCTACGACTACACTCGGGACAAGCTTACCTGGCGGGTTTTGAGATTGCTTCGTCGCTTTGCTCTCCCTATGGGACACCCAAAGGCGCTCGCAATGACGATACCGTGTAAAGGAGAATTTCGCCTAAAGATGGGGATTTCACTTGTTTTTTCGCCGGTTGCGGGTATGATGAGTATCTAACAAAATGATAGTTTTTAGAACCTATCCCAAAACCTAATGTTAAGTTGTTTTATTAACCGATTTAA
>CAZFOQ010000307.1:0-2276 GCA_964520535.1 uncultured Pirellulales bacterium
TTACTGGTCGAATTGCTCCCATCTCCAAAATCCCAATGGCATTCCAGTTTCCACGGGGTTGAGAACTGGATCGTCAGCGGAGCCACACCCTCTGTGTTGTCAGCTGCGGCTCTGGCCTCAGGACGTATCTTCTCGCCGGGCGCGTACCTTGTGAGACGGATTGCATAGTCCTGTTTTGGCGGCGTAAAGCTGAACTCGCCCGCACTGGCCGTACCGATCGGCAGAGTCTTCATCTCCCACGTATCGATGCCGTCAACTTTGTATGGTCGACCATCCGGCAGATTGATATTCACCTCCTTTTTACCGGCGAAGTACATCAAGTAGCATTCTCCTGGTTTGGCAAGAATACAAACGTCTGGATGATGGCTGAAGTCCGGCTGCATGTCCTGATACGGTAACTGCTCTATGATATCTTTCATGTACTGGATCCGCGCAGGGCTCTGGCCTCTAAGCACCCCACCCTTGGCCCACCATAGCAAATCCTCCGGATGCTTGTAAGTCTCGCCGTGTCCAACATAGCAGCCCGCCAACGATCCCATCCAGAAGTTGCGTGTCATCTGTTCGGCTGTAATGCGACCCCAGCCTTGCGAAATGTTACCCTCATACCGGCATTCATCATACACAGCGGGCTTGCCATACTTCTCTCGGTACTCCTTCGCTCGTCCGAAATCACTGTTCTGAATGCTGCTGTGGGTGACCCACGGCTTAGTGTGATCATACCAGGTCCGGCAGTTATGTATCCCGCGCAAGTGATCGTAGGGGTCTATTTGCTGGACCAACTGCATGTACTGATCCCAATGTTCTGTGGGCCACTTCAGCAGATCGAATTCGTTTGCGAACGACCACCACACGTTACGGTACGCAGAAAGACGCGCGACCAGATATCTAAGGTAGAATAGATTGTTCTCATGCCCCATCTTCTTGAAGTCCCAGCGGTCATAGGGGTGAAATATGATGATGTCCGCCTCAATCCCCATGTCACGCAGTTGCCTCACTCGCTTTTCGAAATGGTGCCAGAACGCCGGGTTAAAACGCTTGAAGTCCCAATCCTTCAACGGCTTGCCTTCGTAAGCGTAATATTCCGGCTCGTTCTTGTTGTAAGCGTACGCCTTGGGAAATACGCACATTCGCATCTTGTTGAACGGGGCGTTTTTCAGAGTTGCAAGAGTCTGCTCTTCCATCGCATTGCCCTGATGCACCCAAGCGTAGCAGGTCGTCCCCACAGAGAAGTGCGGCGTGCCGTCGGCATAGGCCAGTTGGAAGGTATTATGGACTCTCACGGGTCCGTGATTGCCCGGTCTTGCAGGCATGCAAACAAACTCGCCTGTTTTGCCATCCAATTCCTTCCGATTGCTTTCTGTTTTGTACATCCACTTGCCTGTCACGTTAGGCATAAAACGGATTTTATAGATGCCGTTTCCATCATAGAAACCTTCCGACCTAAAGATCTCGTTGCCGTGCTTGAACTCAGCCCTGAGTTCGACATCCACAAACGGATTACCATACGAGGGTCCTTTAAACGTCAATTCGAAGATATCCCACTGCTCAGTTTCAACAACCCTTGCAACATCAGAACACCCAAACATTAAAAACATAACAACCAATGCCATATTCTGTATGAAATCACGCCGTGATATTACGTTGTTTTTTGTTGGAGTCATCATGATCTTCCTTCCAGAGAGTTAATAAAAAAGTAACTGATTTTCAGTAACCATATATTTCAATTGGTGAAACCATTTAAAACAGCGAACGCCATTCTCTAAATTTTATAAATTCTCAACATTTTCTGTGATATTAATAATCACTCTTTGATACGATTTAAGCGCCGGCTCTCCCTTGTCTGTAACCTCAAGAATCACATGCATCTGTTTGCCGGGTTCGTTAGGAACAACAAATGACGCATTGTCCTTCGAGTTATTATTATCGATGGTCAGCTTTGCCTCGACACTGTCGGCTTCGTGATACTGCCACCATTTATAGGATAAAGCATTATTGTCGGGGTCAGTTGACGGCGAAGCATCTAAACTGAGATTTCCCATTTAAATGCTTATAAGATATAATTTTCTCCTTACGACATCAATAATCTTAACAAGTTCACCTTGAAGGACAAGTGAAAACTTGTTCGAACAAGCCTTTTGACTTAACACTTTCATAATTCTCCTCATCAAAAAATAGCTTAAATCAAAACGATATTTTCGATTCGGTTGTAGGATCGGTTGTTAGTGCGCCACGAAAGCTGATGTGGGCAAGCTGGCTAATCCAGCTTGGCCAAAGCC
>CAZFOQ010000308.1:0-2217 GCA_964520535.1 uncultured Pirellulales bacterium
CATCGCCGTGTATTAAAGCAGTTGGAACGGAGGGAGCCCGTAGGGCGACCGGAGTGCCAACTGCTACGCCATACACTTCGGCGGGGGTATTGTAGCCCAACGCCTCGTGCAATCTGTTGTTATTATAAAACTCAAAATATCGGCCAAGGTTAAACCTGGCCTCGGTTACCGTCTGATAGTCCCGCAGATAAACCTCCTCAACTTTTACCGTTCGCCATAAGCGCTCCGAAAAAATATTATCAAACACTCGCCCTTTGCCGTCCATACTGATTTGAACACCTGCATCCAGCAATATTTTTGTAAATTCTATAGAGGTAAACTGGCTGCCCTGGTCCGTATTGAAAACCTGCGGCCTGCCGAAACTCAAAGCCTGTTTCAAAGCATCAACACAAAAATCCGATTCCAGTGTCAACGACACGTCCCAGGATAGGACGTAACGGCTGAACCAGTCCATTATCGCTGCCAGATAAACCCAGCCGCGGTACATACGAATATATGTTATGTCCGCAGACCAGACCTGGTCGGCTTGTTTAATCTGTACATCTTTAAGCAGATACGGATATATCCTGTGTTGCCTGTCCGGTATGTTCAAAGAGCGTTTTCGGCGTGGATAAAGGGCTTCTAAACCCATTTGACGCATCAGCCGGCGAACTCTCTTATGATTGACAGAATGACCCTGACGACGCAGCCATGCGGTCATCTTGTTAATTCCGTAAAATGGGGTCTCGACATATTGTTCGTCTATCAATTTCATTAACTGCTCGTTATACTGTGTTTCACCAGAAGGTTTATAATATAAACTGCTCCGATTCAGTCCCAGTAATTCACACTGCCTATAAATCGGTATTTTTGTATGGCCCGGCTCAATTGCTTTTCGCTTTTGGTTAGGTGTCAAATCCAGATTTTTTTTTAAGCCAGTCAAGCTCGACTTTTAACTGGCCTATCTGCTGATATAATTGTGCCGCCAATGCCTCTTGATCCTGCTGTTCGTTTTGCCGTCGGCAGGAAAATATCTCCGGCAGCGATTCGAGCAATTGCTTTTTCCACTTGGCGATCTGGCTCGGATGTACCTCGTACTGACTGGCCAGTTCGGCTATCGTTTTATCGCCTTTTGCTGCGGCTAAGGCGATTTTGGCCTTGAATGCCGCGCTGTGGTTACGTCTTTTGTTTTTCATAAATCTGTCTCCTGAATACCTTATCGTCTCAGGCGACAAATCTACCTTAACTATGCGCCCAGTTTTTGGGGAGTATTATAGTATTTACCATCAAGAAACATGCTCGGATACTTTAATCTGTCTTATTATATGAGCAAAAGACTAAACCTATAACGCTTGTCACTATGTACTACGAAAATATTTTTGACAATCCTGACAAAGAAGCTGACCTGAATCGATTCTTTTACCACTACCTGTTGTGATTTTTGCACCACAAGCTTCACATTTTTGGATCGATTTAGAATCTCTTGCATTTTGATTGATTTGCACGTGCTTTTTTAATTTACTCCTGTTGCTTTTTGCATTTTTCTTCTGATCACTTATGATTTTAAGGTACTTTGCTAATTCTCTCCGGCTGGTGTATCCCGCCTGCTCCTTCACATATCTCAAATCTTGCTCAACATTATAGAGTTGTACGACGTAAGTGTGCCTTAATATAGAAGGGCTTAATTTCCCTATACCCGCTTTTTCTCCAATTTTCCGAACTTTATTGTACAAGCTTAAATAACTGATTGGATTGCCCCTTTCACTTTCTAAAAGAGTGTCCTTTCGGTTCGCTTTTTTCCTGTATAACTTCACAAATCTAGTCAACAATTCAGCCAGATCTGCGGAAATTTCTACATTCCTGACTATATCTCGATTTGCGTTGTAAATCCGTATAAATTTTTCATTATGGATTTTAGATAGGTCTTTAATTTTCAATTCACATAATTCGTTTGCTCGCAGGCCGGCTTTTAATAGCATTAATACAATTATCTCATCGATAACAGCACGTAATGCTCCTCGTTTTCTAGCCAAGTCAGCCCGGCTTTTCACATATGAGATCAATATTTGAGTTTGTGCTTCCGTAAGGTAATTTCGGGCATTTTGATTGATCACCTTTTAACTCCTCACATCATTTTTATTGCCTCCCAACTTCTGGGAGCAATTCCTTTATAACATGAAAGATGAACTTGTCCCATCCATAGTTGGAGGCTGAAAAAAGCGATGGCTACTCCAGCCT
>CAZFOQ010000309.1:0-2214 GCA_964520535.1 uncultured Pirellulales bacterium
ATTGACACAGTACAGATATTACTGCCGGTGCCCATCCCTGGTACGGAATTACGGGACAGGTTGCAAAGACAAAAGCGGATTTACCCCCTTGAGGATATTGGTTGGGAATATTACGATGGGAGTTTTCCATTGTTTGAACCTGATGAACCATTGAACTCCGAAGAGATACAGCAAATCGGCAGAGGAATTATGGGCAGATTCTATCAATTTGGATACATGTTTCTGGTGCCTGTAAATATTCTCTCGTTCACAAGTATCTTCTTCTTTTTTCATAACATCCGATTGGGCTGGAGGCGGTGGTATCGTTCGTGGCGCAACCATCTGGTTCGCTTTGGGGGTTGGATTATTTTGCGGAAATGGACTATAGCGTTTAGAAGTGACAAATTTCCACAAAAATTGCAAAAGGCTCACCAACACCTGCGCCATATGCAGTGATTAACTATAGTAAGCTTTATTGAAGGCCAACCGGAGCAGGAAGGATTCGGACCCTCGGTAGCTTTGGGGTGCAGGATTTTCCAAACGGATTCGAAAGGCTTGAAATTGTTTTAGCATTTACAACCTTACTACAACTGAAGGACTCATTATCCGCCAATTTTATAAAAATAATTGTTTTGTAAGTGTTGTAACATTAGTGCGTTATGAGAAACAAAAAATTGGTAAACATTTTACATGTCCAGTTTGTCCTGGAAGCGGCTCAGGATTTTGTTTCATCCTGGTCAGGTAGTTCCAGCAGGCGGACATCTTCCAAATCAACTTCTCGTCCGGAGGCGCGCTTGGTGTTGATAAGGTCTTCTCTGGATAGAATGAAGAAATCCTGTCCCTGGTAGGTTATTGTCCTGCGCCGAAGCCAGGCATCCTTAAAAGATACGCCGGGGATGTAGGTCTGTACATCGATCCTTATCCGGTCGTTAAAGATCGTAATTTCATGGGCTACTATGTCCTCGGCGTTTGTTATGGTAGTTGTGCCGAATCCCGCTTCTTCCAAAGCCGTAAGAAGTTGCCGGGCGTTTTCAGTGGTAGCTTCAATCAGGATATCCAGATCGAAGGTGGCGCGGGGAACGCCATATAGTACTGAGGCAACTCCGTCGATAACCAGGTATCTCACCTCATGTCGCTGAAAGGACTTGAATACGTCCTGCAATCGGTTGAGCATGGGTTTCGATCCTTCAGGTTAGGATTGACCGACAGGGCCAGGTCCGTGAAATTACAGAACACCTCCATGCGGTCGGCCATGGAAAGAGACCGGAACCATCGGGTCTTGGCCTCTATCGACTCTTGCTCTCTATCGTGCCGAATCGTAAGTGTCATACCAATATATTATCAGATTATGGTGTGATTCGCAACGGCAAAAATGTTAATTCATGCGTTGGTCTTTCTACCAACTCTCAGCCCATTCCGCTGAACGTTTTTACATATCCAGTTTTTCTCGCAGGTGGGGCAGGATTTGATCCGTTGAGAGCCGGACCTGTTCCATCGAGTCACGGTCGCGGACGGTGACGGTATTGTCCTGAAGCGTCTGACCGTCCACGGTGACACAGAACGGCGTGCCGGCTTCGTCCTGCCGGCGGTAACGTCTGCCGACCGCACCTTTTTGATCGTAGAAGCAGTTAAAATACTTTTTCAGCTCGTTAAAGATATTCCTGGCGATCTCCGGCATGCCCTCTTTTTTGACCAGGGGGAAAATCGCCGCTTTGACCGGTGCTAATGCCGGATGGAATCGCAGCAGATTTCTGGTCTCGCCGCGAACCTCTTCCTCGTCATAGGCATCGACCAGATAAGCCAGGGCACTTCGATCGATCCCGGCACTTGGCTCGATGACATAAGGGATGAAACGTTCTTTTTTCTGTTCGTCGAAATAGGACAGCGGGCCTTTATTATAATCTTCGGCTTCGGCGGACAAATCGATTTTTCCCAGGTCCCGGTCATTCTCATACCACTTGTTGAGCGTTCTCATGCCGCGTTGATGCTGCCGCAGGTCGTAGTCGGTCCTGTTGGCGATGCCTTCGAGTTCCTGCCAGTCGCCGGAGCCGAACGGGAATTTGTATTCGACATCGACACAGCCCTTGGCGTAATGTGCCAACTCGTCCGGATCGTGTTCGCGGAACCGGAGGTTTTCCTTTTTTAAATCTAAATCGAGATACCAATTGAACCGCGCTTCCTTCCAGTGCTCGAACCACTGTTCGTCGGTGCCCGGCTCGCAGAAAAATTCCAGCT
>CAZFOQ010000310.1:0-2189 GCA_964520535.1 uncultured Pirellulales bacterium
CCAATATACGATCGGACTCGAAGACAGGAAGGCCCTCATCTACAATTGCACGTTCTTCGGCAACAACAATCCGACCGGATCAATGATTTTCCTCAAGAACAGCAGCAATGCTGCCGCGGTAAAGGAAATCATCAACTGTATTTTCACTGATAATACGATTGCGGGGGGTGGTTCCATCTTTGGATATGAAGATGGATACGATGACACCACAATTATCCAAAATAACCTGTTCTTCTCCAACTCGGGCCTGGATCCACTCGATCCCACCGGTGTCGGCATCATAGGCGCCAACGGCAACATCGCGGGCGATCCACAATTCATCGACGCGGCTAACGGCGATTACCATTTGAAGGTGGGTTCGCCGGGTTTGGATGCCGGTCAGACATTGGCGCTCGTGACTGATGACTTTGAGGGCACGTTCCGTCCGGTCGGTGAGGCTTATGACATCGGCGCGCTGGAAGGCTTGGGCAGCCTGGATCCCCTTTTCTACAAGGTGCAGGGTGTTGTGGCAACAGCCTCCAGTTCATTTGACGCTGACTCGGGACCAGAGAATACCGTGGACAAGTCGGGTCTAAATGCTTGGGACCAGCATGACACGGAGCCAACAAACATGTGGTTGAGCAGCGTCGGCCAAGAGCCACCGGTCTGGATTAAATATGAGTTCGACACAGTGTACAAGCTGAATCAGATGTGGGTCTGGAACTCGAATAATGCAGTTGAGGGGAGTCTTGTTAATTTTGGTGTGAAGACTGCGACAATTGAATACTCCACGGACGGCGACAAGTGGACGGCGTTGACGGATGTCCCCGAATTCGCTCAGGCTCCCGGTACCGCCGACTATGAGCACGATACCACGGTGGATTTCAAAGGTGTCGCCGCCAAGTTCGTCAGAATCACCTGTATCAGCACCTGGGGAGGCCAGAATCAATGCGGCTTGAGCGAGGTTCGGTTCTTCTACTTCCCCGTACAGGCCAGAGATCCCAATCCGGCCGACGGGGCTGCGGGTGTGTCCCCTGATGTGACTCTGAGTTGGAAAGCGGGGCAAGAGGCCGACGCGCACAAGGTCTACTTCAGTACCGACGCGCAGGCCGTCACTGCGGGAACCGCCCCGGCGGAGACCGTCGACCAGACCGCCTACGGTCCTTTATCCCTTAATCTGGCAAGCACATACTACTGGCGGGTCGATGAGGTCAATAACGCCAATACTGTCCCAATCTGGAAAGGTGGCACATGGAGCTTCACAACGAATGAGTATCTTGTCGTGGATGATTTCGAGTCTTACAATGACATTTCTGAAGGAGAAGAAGGCAGCAATCTTGTCTATCTGACATGGTCGGATGGAGGATATGGGCCAACTAATGATCCGACAAACGGCTCGACCATAGGATATCTTTCAGTCCCATCTATGGAAACCGATATCGTTCACGGCGGCAGGCAATCGGCACCGTTAATGTATAACAACACTACTGCCGATATATCTAAAGTTACTGCGAATACTAATGACCTGAAAAGTGGTTCGGATTGGACCATAGGTGGTTCTCCTGAGGAGTTAGTGCTTTGGGTTTATGGCGATGCTAATAATCCTTCTACAGACCAGATGTATGTTGAGGTTGACGGCGTAAAGAGGATATTTAGTGGTGACATTGCGTCAGAAGAATGGCAGGAATTTACTGTTGATTTGGCTTCACTGGGTATCGTTCAGAGTAATGTTACGTCTCTGACTATTGGCTTTGAGAGGATTGGCGCCTCCGGTGGTTCCGGCATGGTCCTTCTTGATGATATCCGGTTGTACGCTCCTTTGAATAACTAAGTTGGGCTTGCGTTCCGGCTTCTGTGATGAGCAACTGTTGTCGGTTCGTAGGTATTCTTTTTAAATGGTAGGAGGCTGGGATTTCCGGTTTCCGATATACGATGAAAAATGAACGTTATTATTGATAGAATGAATTGAACTTTTTTCATGTTGTTTCCCGAGAAAACTCTCTTCGGGATTAATAAACCTTGTTTGGAGGAAAAAAAAATGTGGAAGAAAATAGTGTTTGCAGTGGTATGTATGGTCTTGAGTGCGGGCGGTCTCGCACAAGCCGAGGCCCAGAACCAATCCGCGGCGATGATTGTCAGTTCCGCCGAGTTGTCAGCGGGCTTTGATCAGGCGATGCATGATCGTCTCGTAGCGCTGGGATACGACGTCA
>CAZFOQ010000311.1:0-2171 GCA_964520535.1 uncultured Pirellulales bacterium
TCGGTTGTGACAATGTGTGCCCCTTGCTGTTCCGACATCTTTTGCATGCTCTCAAGAAGTGAGAACGCGGAAGACAAGTGCGCAGGGAAATCATCCTCGTAGAGATAATCTATGGTGACTGTAAAGTTTTCAGGGTCATATTCATAGCTCTTGTGTTGTCCAAAATTCAAGAGGGCGATCTTTCCCTTGGCGTCTTTGCTCGCAGCGATTTTCGCCTTAAATCCAATCAAAAGTTCGATGGGACCCTCTACATTCCCGCCGAAACCGCGGTTTGACATGCGCATCCACGGAGCTTTTCTCATTGCTTCGGAAATGTCGGCAAACGCTATTGTAGATAGATCAACAGAACCTCCTGAAAAATGTATGATAAGGCCAGCAACAGCAATAATAACTGCCGCCGTGGCTAATTTTATTATTTTACTTCCCATGATTATTCTCCATATTCTCGGCCTCCCTGAAGCCGATCTTTTTTCTCTAAAATTTCTTTGTGCCTCAAGGACTTTTTTAAGAATTGCTTTGTCCTTCTCTGCGTTTGTACTAACTTCGAATCCCTTAACTATCTTCTCGATTTTTCTCATTAGTATCATTTCCCCCTATTCTCGCTGTTCAATAGTGAACGCAATTTATCTAATCCGTACCGGTACCGACTCTGGATTGTTTTAATCGAAACAGCTTTCAATTTGGCTATCTGCCTGAACTTCATATCACCATGCAGGTGAAGAACAACGACCTCTCGCTGTTCGTATGGGACATGGGCGAGGGCATCGCCGATTCTTCTCGAATCATCTTCGCATACAATCCAATGATCAGGATTATTGGATTCTGCAATAATCGTTTTGGAATCATTAAGCTCAACTGAGGGACGAAGCCGTTTTTCTCTGTTTTTGTTATGCACGCTGTTAACAACACAGGTTCGCAAGTAGCCTTTCAGGCTCCCATTTATGCTTATCCTATTTTCAGATTGGGCGAAACGTACAAACACATCCTGTACAACATCCTCTGCGAGATTGACATCATGTAAAAGAGCCGTCGCTATCTTGAGCAAATAGACTTTGTATTTTTCATAAATTCGGCAAAGAGCGTCCGCGCTTCCGTGTTTGAACTTTAATATCAGTAGTTTATCTTCTACCATCTATTCTTCTTGAATTCGATCTCAGAACGATCACTCTTTACTTACAACACACGTGAGCAGTCCATTTTACTCTAAAAGACCTGTTTTTTTTGTTATATTTTTCCCTCCTAATCCTGCTTATTCTTATCTTTGTTATAAATCAGAAGAAAAAAAGTGTTGCAAAAAGTTTTTGCTTTTGTATAATCTTTAATATGAACAGCAGAGTTACAATGAATTCTATCCGCAAGGCGATTCTTAGCCTTAGCAGCCTGCTTTTGCGCCTTTAGGCGCAATAAATATTCCACACACAATCTATTTCCATTCGTTTTTTCGTAAATTCATAGCAATTTCGCTCTGTTTGCGGCATAATTAGCCCCAATCAGAGTAAATTTCGGAGAAAAGAATATGTCTGAAGAAAAAGTATTAATTTTTGACACCACCTTAAGGGACGGCGAGCAGTCTCCTGGAGCCTCGCTTTCGATAGCCGAAAAGCTCGAAATCGCCCGGCAACTGGCGATTCTGGGCGCCGATATCATCGAAGCGGGCTTCCCGGTCTCCAGTCCCACCCAGTTCAAGGCCACCAGGCTGGTCGCCGAAGAAATCGTCGGCCCAACAATAGCCGGTCTGGCCCGGGCGAATGAAGGTGACATCGAATCAGCCGGTAAAGCGATTGCCCCGGCAAAAAAGAAGCGTATCCATACGTTTATCGCGACCTCGCCGGTCCACATGGAGCATAAGCTCAAAAAGAGCAGCGATGAGGTCCTGAAAATGGCTGTCAACGCCGTCGAATGCGCGAAGGGGCACGTCGACGACGTCGAGTTTTCGCCGGAAGACGCCTGCAGGAGCGAAATGTCGTTCCTGATTGAGATTTTAGCCGCGGTCATCGAAGCCGGTGCAACCACTTTAAATATCCCGGACACGGTCGGCTATATTCTGCCATACGAATATGGGCGAATCATCGCACAGCTTAAATCCGACGTCCCCGGCATAGACAAATGCATAATCAGCACCCACTGTCACAACGACCTCGGGATGGCGGTGGCGAATTCATTGGCCGGCG
>CAZFOQ010000312.1:0-2098 GCA_964520535.1 uncultured Pirellulales bacterium
GACCTTAAATCGGTTAATAAAACAACTTAACATTAGGTTTTGGGATAGGTTCTAGTTCTTTTTTACGTATCTCCGGTTAGTACATAAAGTCTATCGGTTTTCGCTGCTGGCCCAGGTTTTCAACTGTAACCAATTCAAATAGTTGTTAATGAGCTCCTGGTTGTTCCATGGGCTCTTTTTATGCGCGTGCACAAGTGATGCAACCATGATGGTGCATCCAGCACGCCGGATGTGCCATCATACTTTAATCTTCCGCCGCAATTCTACGGGTTTCAACCCGTAGATGAAGTTATCCGACGAAGTCGGACGGGTGTAGCCCGAAGCGGCAATGCCACGGGTTTTAACCCGTGGTTGTTTACTGAAAAGTTAGGTGACACATGAATTGTAAAGTAAAAACAAAACAGAATTTAAGATCACATGGGAAAACATCTTCAAAAGAAATAGAAAATACCGAAATAGATATAATCTATTCGGTTGGCACAGACCGGACGCTAAACTTCAAAGAAATAATTGCAAATATTCATGGCGATAATTCGGAAGTAATGACCGCAGTAAAAGAATTGGAGGAATTTCTAAGTAGACCCGATCCAACACAATATGCGGCAGCGACGGAATTACGGAATAAAATTGAAAACATCCTTAGTTCATCATCAGATAAAAAACAGCAAATGGACGACAAAAAAATGGTTGGTCAATTTTATAAGCTGCTTCGCTTTGAAAATCGCTCTGAAGTGCGCAAATTCACCAGCACTATTAACAGGCGGATATATAATTGGTATATGTCTGAAGAGATTGCGAGCGAACTCATAAACGAAGGTTATATTATCGCCCTTAAGAAGCTTGGATACAAAAATGCGCCAAAAAATATAGCCTTTTCAAAGGATTACGCCAAAAAGCACGGAATTACTTTTGCTGAGGCGTTTATGTTTGGTCTTGGAGGTTCGGCAAGAATAGCGTTTTTCGAATGGTTGATTGAGAAGAACTTGCATGGTATGCATCGTCCAGGCAAAGGACCTGGTTCGGCATTTTCAGAGGAAACAAAAAAGATATGGTACTTGGCTGAGTATAAACATCAGCCATGGCCACATATTGAGGATGCTGACGGCGAAATTTATCTTGCAGAAATTCCAGACAAGCGTGGAAAACTGCCTCAGGGGGTAGAGGAATTGATGCGTGATTCATGGAGACGTTATCTACGCAATGGCAGGGATTACGCATACACAGGGATGCGACCTCTGCGTTGCGGACAGAATTACCAGATGATAGAGGATATGGTATGTGCTCTGCTTGAAGATGAAGGCAGACCAAAAATGTATCGTTCACCGCTTAGCGGATCGCAACAACTTCGATATGATCGGATAATTGAAAATGCAAACCAAAAGAGCGTCGATCCATTTTATGCAGTATACAGCGAAATGTTCAGAAATCCTGATAACCTTAAACCAATTTGGGATAAGGCCAGGAGGATACTATACGATTATTCCGGTGTCATACGACAGTCAGCGATAGAATCAGGCCTGATAGAAAAACCTGATTCTTTAGGTATTACCTGGCGTAACAGGAAGAAAAGCTGGCAGGCCCAAATCGTATCTAAAGGCCGGCAGAAATACTTAGGGCTGTTCAAAAACAAGGCTGATGCGCAGGCGGCTTATTATGATGCTGCCGCAGAAATGGGGCACATTCCAGGCCTGCCTGATATAGACAAAATCTGGCCGACTTGGGAGCAAGAAAAAGCCCGCCTGGCATTAATGGATGAACATCCAAGGATGCCCGTTATTTACCAGCAACAGGATACTCATGAGGAAAGGAAGTTCGGCCTGCGAGCACCGAAGTATCTAAGAGATTTTGTCGAACGAATGGCAAAAATTGACTGGCTTGTAAAACACTGTATTTTAGCATTTGATAACAATTGCCCAGTTGCATCAAGAGAAGTGACTATTGAGTCACGAGGAGCCAATTGGTATGCTGAAATTAAGAAGCAAGGAAAACGCCCTGTTATTTGTGGATCGACATCCATCGATAGGGAAACAGGGCGAATCCAAATTATTAGAAGTCATCCCAAAACCCTTCGAAGTAGGATTACAATACAGCCAAGCTG
>CAZFOQ010000313.1:0-2050 GCA_964520535.1 uncultured Pirellulales bacterium
GAATGGCGTACAGCAGCGCCAGCGGAATGTTCAGCATGATCTGGGACCAGGCCTACACGACGGAAGTGCCCCAGGAACTCGGTCAGGCGATGTGCAATTTGACCACACCCACCTGGCCGCACACGTTTGTTGTGCCGAAGTACGCAAGCATGACAGAATATAAACAATATCCGCCGGCCAATCATTTCCACATGACCTGGGATTTGCCGGTTGCCCGGTTGCAGCACTGGATGGATATGACGGGCGTTTTAAGTGTTACACCGTGGGCGGCTCGGCCGAAATTTATTGAAGGTCTTGACAGGCCTGAGCCGTTGGTCCATCTGATTAATGGCGGTGCCGATGTCTTTAAAATGTTGAAAAAACGCGGTTAAACGGCATATTCTGTAATACCTGCTGGTTGGATAATCTATTTCTAATCCGAAGACTGTTTCGCTTTCTCGGGAATCTATCGAAGCTATCTTGCATGAATGAATTGATACCAGAGACTTCATTTGGTATAATCACACCTTAAAACTGAACAATTGACCTTGGGAGGCCTTGGAATGTGCAGGCGTTTGGGGGCTACGGATATTCGAGTGTTTATCGGGATACTTATTGGCCTTGTTGTTGTCATCGCTATTGTCGCCATGTTGCGACTGGATACAACCGGCGAAAAAGGCAGCGGCCTGGGCACCGATTTCGAGTATAACCTACAACAACTTGCTAAGATCGATCCGAAGTTAATCCTTTATGAAGAATCGGCCCGCCCGATCGAGACCGGATTTGAAACAGCACATGCGATTTCCATCGACTCTCGTGGGGCGATTTATGTGGCGGGCGATCATGCCATTCGCATTTTTAATGACGGCGGAAAATTGCTCAATGAGATCGAACTTCCTGATGCTCCAATGAATCTGGCTGTTGAGAGCGCGGACGAAGAGGGCACTTCTGAGAGTTTAAAAGTTTATGTCGCCATGAAGGACCATGTGGAAGTTTATAATAACGCGGGAAAAATGCTTGCCAAATGGCAGGGGCCTGGTGACGATGCCGTTCTGACCAGTATTGCCGTTTCAAAAGATAAGGTTTTTGTTGCCGATGCGGGAAACCGGATCGTGCTGGGTTACGATACGACAGGCACAATCATCAACCGGATTGGCGAGAAGAACGAGGATAGGAACATCGCCGGATTTGTGATCCCCAGTCCGTACTTCGATCTTGCAGTTGGTCGTGACGGATTGTTGCGCGTCGTCAATCCCGGAGTGCATCGCATCGAAGCCTATACGTTCGAGGGCGACCTTGAGTTTTCCTGGGGCGAATTTTCTTCCGGCGTGAAGGGTTTCTGCGGCTGCTGCAATCCGGTGAATTTTGCAATCCTCCCGGGTTCCGATTTTTCCGGAGCCGACGATCATTTCGTCACCTGCGAGAAAGGCCTGACACGTGTGAAAATCTACGATCCGGAAGGGTCTTTTGTGGGTGTTGTCGCCGGACCTGAACAGTTAGTAGAAGGGGGCAAGGTTGAAATTGATACGCCCGCCGAGTGTCAGATCGGCGGTTTTGATGTGGCTGTCGATGCATCCGGGCGTGTTCTGATCCTGGATACGATTAAGAATATTGTGAGGATTTTCTCCAGAATTGAGGATCCTTCTTAAATTGAGGCGGCAAGGGCGAACCGTCCCTGTGACTTTTCGTAAAAATAGAGTCGAAGGTTATTCTGAAAAGGGAAAATATGGTCGAAAAATCTAAACCTGTGCCGGACAGGCGACAATTTCTTGCCGAGGCTTTCCGTTATGCCGCGTTGGGGACGCTGGGAATTGTCGGTGGTGCGGCTTTGGCGAAAAGACACAGATTGGTGCAGGAAGGAAAATGTATCGAAACCGGGCTTTGTCAAGATTGCGGTTCTTTTGAAAAATGCTTCAAACCCCAGGTCTGGCAGATCGATCCCTATAAGTGTATTGCATGCGGCAACTGCGCGACATTTTGTGTGCTGGAAGAATCGGCGGTCAAATGCGTGCAGGTTTATCCGATTTGTGGATACTGCAAAATCTGCTTTGGCTTTTTTGAGCCGGAGCCT
>CAZFOQ010000314.1:0-2044 GCA_964520535.1 uncultured Pirellulales bacterium
ACCCTATCGGCAAAAAGACCTAACAGACTTTATTGCACGGACATAGTACTAGGTCAATCTGTACGGTTACGATGGGATATCCTCGAAACAGCATTACGGATTAAACCCTATGCCTAATGTGAAGAAAATGAGGTAAAATGGTATTCATTTACTCTTTAGGAGATATCAAAATGAAGGCAAAATCGTCAAATGTGAAATTTTCCCAAAAATGTGAGCGTCTTTGGTAAGATTATAAGGTATTTAACGGCAGATGAGCTTAATCAGTTCTTTGATAGTATTATTAAACGTCACTTTTCGATAAGAAGACTCAGATTTTCACACTTTTGAACAGAAATCAATCGATCAGAACGCAGGTCAGCAGGCACATGCTCGATTCTCCAGAGTCCATTAGCCCTTGGTGTAACTTTCAAACCTCCTTCCTTAGCAGCAGCAAGAAAATGAGCCTCAACATAACGTGGCATTAACCGTTTTTCTTCAATCTCAAGGTTTTTCTGTTGAAAATCGCAAAATATACATTGGCTGTGTTTAGTCACTGTTTTACCAATTGCAATCGGCGATTATCAAGTTCAAGCAAGGATTTGGGCGGTTGATTCGCAGCAAGATCGATACTGGCATAGTGGTTATTTTGGACAGCAGAATAATCAATAAATCTTATGGTGCGAAATTTTTAGCTGCGATACCAAACTGTAGAATTGAAATAATTGCTGCAGACAGATAAATCTATATAGCTTTGGAGAAGCACATCGCGTAAATCTTATGAACATGTTCGGTATTGACAACGTTGTTGATCTTATTAAACAAGCTTCTTTGATGAGTCTGATTAAATTGCCAAAGAGTCAAAACAATGCTTAAATCATTATTAAAGTGAAATTTAACGTTATAGAAAGTTCAAAAATTAAAATTTAATCTTCCGCCGCAATTCTACGGGTTTCAACCCGTAGATGAAGTTATCCGACGAAGTCGGACGGGTGTAGCCCGAAGCGGCAATGCCACGGGTTTTAACCCGTGGTTGTTTACTAAAGCTAAAATATTTTTCAGGGTATAGGTATACTATTACAGAGTATTGATCTGTTTTTGATGGGCCACTTGGGACATTTTTCTTTAAAATCATTTTTTTTGTTGACGTTATATAGTTTTATTTGTAATATTACCTGTTAAGTGTGAAGGAATATTTTTAATATTCTGCCGCAATTCTACGGGTTTCAACCCGTAGATGAAGTTATCCGACGAAGTCGGACGGGTGTAGCCCGAAGCGGCAATGCCACGGGTTTTAACCCGTGGTTGTTTACTCTTTGATCGTGCAGCGGCTTTATACTGAGTTCCCCTTTATGTCTTGATGCATTTTTATTCCGGCATAGTCAAGAATCAAGGGGAAAGACAGTTTTCAAATTACAAACAGAAGCCTTAACTGAGATCAGGCCCACCTGTTTAGGTATCAGCAAACCATGGAGGAGTGTTGAAAAGATGCGTATTTTAAAAAAGCTCCGAGAAAAGTGGCTTTTGAGGCAACGTCACCATTGCTGTCAAAAACCAATATTTGAGAATTTAGAATCCAGACTTATGCTCAACGCCGATATGCATGGGCTATTTGCCGAACTGCAGCCCATGGACCCACTTGACCCAAACCTTCCCACAGATGCTATTGAGGTCGGTATCACCGATCAGGGCGGCACGCTCGCATCAGCAAACGCTACCACCTATACACCTCAATCCCTACCTTATAACCAGAACTTTGACGCTGCTTTGCCGACAGCGGCCCAGGGCTGGGAGTACTACTCTGATAACGAAGGCCGTATCCAGGTGGTCGGCGGTCGTCTGCGGATGGATGATACCACAGCCAATACATTCTCTCTGAATGAGGCGATATTGCATGTGAACCTGACAGGCCAGAGCGCTGTGACGCTTACCCTGGACCATATAAGCCTGGGTGATGAGCCAGATAGTCTTCCGCCGAGTTTTACAGAGCATTACAAGGGAGATGGCATCTCCGTCAGTATTGATGGTCTCAATTGGATCAAGGTCGACGACTTGAGCGGTTCGAATA
>CAZFOQ010000315.1:0-1999 GCA_964520535.1 uncultured Pirellulales bacterium
GAAAAAGCCCTTGGCTGCATGAAAATCTACCTACAAAATACAGATGCACCCAACCTCCCCTGTCCGGCTTTATTAGAATTGACATACCAAGATGTCATGATTGGATTATAGTCCCACATTGCACGGTCTGCATCAACAAAGGTAGGTCCGCCAGTGGGGGGGTCGATGATATTCGCTAATTCTTCGAGTAGCTGGTGTAACTGGTCGGAATTGTATAACAAGTCCAGAAACTCCCTAATGCGATTCTGGTATTCGATCTCAATATTGTGATTGGAAAAGATACGCGCTTCACCTATAAAGGGATCTTCACCGTTTCCGTACATATTCTCAGCCCAGGTCAAATCCAAATCCCATGGTAGCATCAACCACTTGTTTGTATTGGGATTGAGATAGTAACTATAGTTCTTGCCATAACCAATATCACCATGATGCACACCCTCGACCACACAACGATACCCGTAGTAGCTGTCAAGATTGACGTTTTCCCACCACCACGTTTCTGGTGGTCTGCTTCGGTACCCACTCAGAAAAGAGTAAAGGTCGGACCAGTCGGTCACAGCAGTTGGCCCCTGATTGTTGAGCTCGTCACCCGATTGACTATTCATCCTGTAGATATTGCCATCAGGTAAATTGTGTTCGTCCAAGAAACGACCATCTATCTGCTCCAATACTAAGTATAGACCCCAGAAGTCACCATCGTATTGTGTTCCACTGCTTGTTAATGGCGGGTGGGCAGCATTAAGTAATCCATCTTCATACTGCTCATCGATAATCCTGAACTGAAGCCAAAGAGTTTTCGGCGCTTCAACGCCCATGAGATTAAACAGCTTAAATGAAGCAGCCTCAAACATACCATGTTCACCACGGTGTAGGTAGTCGCCTTGTTGAATGCAGGCTGAGAAATTGAGTCTATTCCATGTAGTATCATATTTTCGGCCGTAGTCATCGCACGCCTGAAAGTAGTGACCTCTGTTGAAATCGAACTTCCACATATTCTTGCCCATAGCATAACGCCAGACACCTCCACGGGTTCTAAACCTGATGTGGTCATACACTTGCCCATCGTAAATCATAGTACCATACCACTTAAAAATCGATGACTCTGGACTTGTCCAATTTATTTGATCAAACCAAGTACACTCCTCAACGTCCGATCTCTTACTGATAAGGTGATAAACCGGCAGGCTCCGCATAACATCTGTGCAATATTCGACTACTTCACCCAATGGCCCCGGATCGCCGGGCTTGATAGCACCTCGCCAGGCAGGAACTCCATCATAGACAAAATAAGCAAAATTTGGTTGAGGATCATCCGAATACGGCACCGTAAGACTATATCCAAGGTTATCTTCAATCACAATACGATAGCGTATCAGACGACGATGAACCTGCAAACTACCCGGCATTTGGACCGTGTAAATATCACCATCAGCCATTTCATCGCCGTCGAGCCCATCATCGTGCATTGCAATGCTATCCCAATTCACTCGATACTGCCAGTCATTGATGTTGATATAACTGCCCGGCTCGACTGTCTGATAGAGTAACGTCACATTCGATATTCCGTCGGCATCGGTGACTTTTGCAGTAATCGTGACTGTCTCATCTGACCTGGGCTGCTTTGGAGAGTGCTCGACCTGGCGAATATGAGGGGGAGGATTGTCGAGATAAGCCGATTCGTTATAGGCTGCAGGTGTGGGAGAAGCCGAGCGCCAACTTCCACCCAGATCGTTATCAATTATTGAATTAATCAGTTGGATAGAATAACCGGTGCCGGGATGGTTATCCGGTACAGTATCGCCAACTGTAGGCCAGGGAAATCCGAGCTTGTAATCGACCTGGTCTATTTCTTCTCCGGCAGCGTTACAAAGTTCAATCTTTTCTCCGTCATTTTCGAGCTTACCTTCGAATGGTCCATATATTGAATTAGCATCGATGTCTATTCTAGTACCCTGTCCACGCTACAGTGTCGGGTATAGTTTTTTCAGTTTGATTCTCG
>CAZFOQ010000316.1:0-1997 GCA_964520535.1 uncultured Pirellulales bacterium
GCGCCTGTTGGTACTGCTGATCATTCGGGACATGGTGATGCCATGTGTGATCATTCTCTATAAAACTGACTCCTTTGCCTTTGATGGTATTGGCAATTATCATATTCGGCTTATTTATCTCAAAAGGTATCGCTCTGAGAATTTCTGTCATCGCTGTTATATCGTGACCATCAACTATTTTGACGGACCAGCCGAAAGCATGGAATTTTTCCTCCAACGGCTCGATACCGCAGATATCCTCCGTTCTGCCGGTTATCTGAAGATTATTCCTGTCAACAATTGCAGTCAGGTTGTCCAGGCCGTAATGGGCCGCAATCAAAAAGGATTCCCAGTTCGATCCCTCGACTAATTCACCATCGCCGAGAAGAACATAGACTTTATAATCCGCCTTGTCTTTTTTGGCTGAAAGCGCCACACCGGCACCGAATGCCAGGCCGTGTCCCAGGGCACCGGAATTATGTTCGATCCCGTGTACTTTCCGGGTTGGATGGCCGACATAATGCGAACGATATTTGCAGAGTGTCTCAAGCTCTGATTCGGGGAAAAATCCTTTATCAGCCAGTACGACATACAAAGCTTCAACAGAATGCCCTTTGCTTTGAATATACCGATCGCGATTAGGATCGCCGAAAGTTTGAGGTGAAACGTTCAGAATGCGGTTATACAACACATTCAGTATATCCACACAGGACAGGCTGCCACCTGTATGACCGGCATTTGCATGCTTGATGTATGTTAACAATTTTTTACGATAGTTTATTGTCTTTATTTTTAATTCTCGATCTGTCATGACCACTCTGATTCTTCACATTTCCGACAATACAATCAATTTGATTTGATGATCAATTCCATTTTTGTTTTAATCCAGCCTTTATGTTTTTCGCCCTGCAATGCCTTCATTGCATAATTTATACCCTCAGCGGCCATCTGACTACCGAAACAATCTATGGTAGCCAGCATCTTCCCATTTTGAATCAAGGGCCCTACGGAATCGTCATTATCAAAACCAATGACTTTTATCTTCCCGGCTTTTCCAGCAGCTTCGAGTACTTTCAGAACACCGATTGCCATGGCATCATTAGCACACATAACCCCCTGCACATCCGGATTCTGTTGAAACAGAGAGTAAAAAACTGAAAAAGCCTGCTCTGTTTCCCAATTGGCGACGCCGCAAGCCAATAGATTTAAACCATACTCATTGATGGAATTGAGAAAGCCCTGTTTTCTCTGTTGCGCATTCATCGCCGCAGGAACACCTTCGATGATGATTACCTTTCCGTCTTTACCCAATTCCTTCGCCAAAACATCGCCCACAGTTTTGGCGGCTGTTTCATTGTCCGGACCTACAAATACCAATTCAATATGATGCTCATTAAGCATATCCGTGTCTAGCATGATATCGATATTCACAACTTCAATACCTGCCTTGACAGCTTTAACAACCGGAGGAACCAATGCTTTTGAATCGATAGGGATAACGACCATAGCATCAACTCCCTGATCGATGAATCCCTCCACAAGTTGTATTTGTTTTTCAATTTCTGTTTGACTCTCGGTGCCGACTGGTATGAGTTCCAGATCCCCCCGTTTTTTTGCGTAGTCAATGGCGCCTTTTTTCATGTCTTGAAAAAATTCTGCCTCCAACGACTTCATTACCAAACCTACAACGGGTAGTTTTTTAGTCATTTAAAAACCTCACTTTTTGAGTCCATAAAATTCAAACTCGCAATCACAGGTTGTGAGTTTGAATGATAAGCAATTAAGTAAGCGTTCACTGGAATAACAGCCTTTTTTGGTCAATAATAAGGTGTCACGATAATGTCACTAAGAAAATGACCAGTCATTAGTTTGAAAATAGCTATTTTTAGTTCAAAAAGAAGCAATTTCCCAGTGAACGCTTACGCAATTAATTTACGTAAACTATCAGATTTTATTCATGTCGATAGAGATCCCAACCCAGATAAGTGCTGACAGCTTCTTCGATAATATCTGCCAAA
>CAZFOQ010000317.1:0-1983 GCA_964520535.1 uncultured Pirellulales bacterium
AAGAAAGCTGCTTTTCTCCGAAGAACCTATTTTAAAAATATTTGAGTTTTGATTACGTGCCATATCCTGAAATATCATAAAAATGAATGTTTGTAACTATAATCATAGCCTCACATTCAATCGGCGAGGTCTGTTTTAAGCATCGCTTTATAAAAAAGTCCCGAACCTGTGATACCTAAATAGGGTTTTATCCATAGTCCCGCATAAAAGCAAATGGTTGATTGCTCGGCTTGATCAACATTCCAAAAAAATGTCAAGGAGTTAGGTAGCGGGATTATTGATAAAACAAAGATGAGCGAAGCCGCGGGTTAGATTTTCTGGCGGCTCCTATTATATGGGGATTGTAAACTATGGGTTGACTTTTTGAAATAAGGACGAAACAGAGGCTTCAAGAGTTTTTTATAATAGACAGAATACTTTTATTCTTTTTTTCGAGATTAAGGGTGCCTTGTGGCTGAACATTGCCTCTCGTATTCATAAAAACCCAATATTAATCTATTTTTTGGCCATACTGATCCTATCACTTTTAGCTAAGCCAAAAGCGGTATAGCCCCACCCAGGGCAGCAACTTTCGGATAAGCCCCTTGTTCAGCCGCCCTAATTTAAAGTTTAAGCCATTCCCTGTTCATTCGGCGGTCGAATGATGTCCTTTGCGCAGATACCGGTGTAATTGGGTATTTCTCCTATGACCTGCATTTTGCCTTTTCCGCAGCAGGGGCACAGGCTGATATCAGTGCCTGTGAGCGATAGCATCATTTCTTCAACCGATTTTTCGGCAATCTTTCTGATCTCAGGTAGAGCGTGCAACTGACGGATTTTTGCCAAGTTTTTTCTTCTGTTGCGATTTGCCAGGAAGCCATAATGCCGGATTTTGACAAATCCATTAGGCAGCGCATGGAGCAAAAAACGTCTGATAAACTCAACCGCCTCAATAGTTGTCTGTTGGATCTGTTCGGTTTTACGATTCTTGTATGTAAAGGTTACCTGTCCATCTTCAAGGGAGACCAGGCGATGATTGGATATGGCGACTCGATGTGTATAACGGCCGAGATATTCAAGCACGTATTTGGAATGTTTAATTGACTCCCTAACGTGAACGACCCACTTGTTCGAATAAAGACTATCGATTAACTGCTTGAAGCCTCGTGGTGTCTCGTAGGATGCACATCTACCGGGGAAGTGTAATTTGCCTTTTTTGTATGCCTTGTTCATGTGGTCGATAAACTTTCCGCGAAAGACCAGACTTAAGGCCTCATGATTAAACAGATAATCGTTTTTGCAAGCAATCCATCGTGTCCAGTCATCTGAGACGGCCCCGCCTGGGGTCAGGCAATGAAGATGAAAATGGGCATTGAGCAACTGATCCCATGTATGCAAAATGGCAATAAATCCCAGCTTGCCGCCAAGTCCGTTTTTTGGATTTCTGCCAAAGACAAGCAAGGTCTCCGATACCGATTTGAACAGAATACCGAGCATAACCGCTTTATTGGATAAAATAAGAGGGTTTAACTCGTGGGGCAGGGTAAATACGTTATGAAAGTAAATAACCGGTAGAAGCTCTACCCTCCGAGCCTCAAGCCACCGTTCCCGTGGCATATTCTGACACTTGGGACAATGACGATTACGGCATGAATTATACATAATTCGTTCGGTGCCACAATGATCGCACCGTTGAATATGATCACCAAGATACGCTGTTCTGCAATGAAGCATGTCGTAGACGATCTTGTAGTGCTCAGGGCAAAGGGAATAGGTTTGCTGATAATCGACAATATGTTCACGAAGAATATCGGCGACTTCTAAAGAGGGCTTTTCATCGTTTTTAGTTATCCGAGTCATCGTTATCCCCTCCATTGGTTGTCTCAGGATTAATCAGATCCAATGGGCTTGGGATCTTTGCAAGGGTCTCACGGCTTACATGCAAATAAATCATGGTTGTGGTAAGCCGTGTGTGGCCCATAAGCACCTGTATCTTACGAATGT
>CAZFOQ010000318.1:0-1858 GCA_964520535.1 uncultured Pirellulales bacterium
ATTGGGGCATTATAACCTCTCGCCATGTGTCCGTCATCTGTTCAGCACCTCAATTCTAAGGTAAAAAGTAATGTTTTTTTGTGATTTTTTAGTTCTTGTATGGATTTTCGGCAGGTCTTTGTTAATGTTTGAGCTATGTACAACTTCTTGAAAGGACGTCTGGTAGTTGTAAGATTATGCCTGCTGATAGCGGCATTAATATTAATTGCCATTGGGATTATCACGATTTACTCTGTCGGGCATCCGGCAGAACCGAGCCCGACCAGCCAGGTCGAGGAGGATTTGGGCGGGTATTGGGAAAAACAGCTTATCTTCGCCGGGCTCGGCGTAGTCGGATTCTTCATAGTCAACTTAATCAATTACAGGCGTTTCGGGGCGGTCAGTTATTGGATATTTACCTTGGGTTTAGTGGCACTGGCCTATTTGCTTGTCAGCCGATATATTGAGCTGCCGTTCGCACCTGAAATTAATAATTCGAACCGTTGGCTGGTCTTTCATCCCCGATTGCCCAGGGTTCAGCCTTCAGAATTTTTCAAGCTTGTCTATATACTGACGCTGGCCTGGTATTTACGCTATCGAAGTAATTACCGTAATTTCCGCGCTCTGATAGGGCCTTTTGGTTTAACCGTTTTGCCGATGTTTTTTATTCTGCTTGAGCCGGATTTGGGTACTGTGCTGTTAATGATGCCGGTTCTGTTTACGATGCTCTTTGTTGCGGGAGCAAAGGTAAAACATCTTTTAATTATTATTCTTATGGCAGTTCTGATAAGTCCACTGCTGTGGTCCAAGATGCGGCAAAATCAGCGAATCAGGATCAGCAGTGTCTTATTACAAAGCGACTGGCTTCGTGGGAAGGCTGAGCAGCAACCATGGCTGGGGGAAATTCTTGTCGGCACGAGATTTAGTGAGAGACAGTGGAAGAATGACTGGGGCTGGCATCTGATTCGTTCAAAATATGCCGTTGCCTCTGGTGGAATAAATTCCGGCAAAGGGTATGGCTTCCGGCGGGGACCTTTTGTCAAATACAACTTTCTAAAAGAGAGACACAATGACTTTATTTTTGCTATCATCGCCCAGCAATGGGGTTTTTGGGGCTGTCTGGGTTTGCTGATACTTTATATTATTATAGTTAGCTGTGGGCTGGAGATTGCAGCCAACAATACCGACCCATTCGGTAGATTGCTTGCAGTTGGTATTGTCGCGATGTTTGTCGTTGAGGTTATCATCAATGTAGGTATGACTATGGGCATAATGCCGATTACAGGTTTGACACTACCTTTGGTTAGCTATGGCGGTTCAAGCCTGCTGGTTAGCATGATGTCTATAGGGCTGTTAAATAATGTCGGGCGCTGCAGGCCTTTCAGCCTGGCACGTAAAACGTAACTGAAAAACTTAAAAATCAAGGTGCAAAGTGTAAAATTAAAAAGGTCATCCCCAAGTGATTCCACAATTTTGATTTTTCTTTTTGTATCTTCTAATTTTCTTATGATAAAGGGCTTTAGACAAATTGCTTCTCTTACAGCACTGAGCAGAGTTTTCGGACTGTTGAGGGACATCGCTTACGGACATTTCTTCGGCGCCGGACAATTACTCGATGCCTGGATTATAGCATTTCGGATTCCTAATCTAAGCAGAAGGCTTTTTGGTGAAGGGGCGGCTTCCGCATCGTTCATTCCGGTCTATAGTGAAGCACTCCACAATGATCGCGAACAGGCAGCGAAGTTACTCAATACGTTTGTAACTGTCCTGTTTGTCATTTTAGCTTCCCTGGTCCTGCTTGGCGAAGCAGGTATCTGGTTATACTACAATTTTTTTGCCAGGAAAAATGAAACGCAGTTAATATTATCACTAAGCTCGA
>CAZFOQ010000319.1:0-1825 GCA_964520535.1 uncultured Pirellulales bacterium
AAGTCGATGCCACCCTGGCAATTATCGCACTTACCCGATACAAACAGGATAAAGGACAATACCCGCAGGATTTGAACGAACTTATCACCACAGGCTACCTGAAGCATCCGCCGATGGACTATTTCAGCGACAAGCCTTTGGTTTACAAAAAGACAGACGATGATTTTCTTCTTTACAGTTTCGGCCGTAATTATGCCGATGACGGCGGTCAGCCGGGTAAAGGTAGCAAGGGCAGATTTCAGTTATGGGCAGATGAAGCCGATGCGGTATTCTGGCCGGTGCCGGAACCGAAGGTTATCACCGCACCGGCGTATGAACCCCCGGATTTTCCTTATTAACCGATTAAGCAATCTTCAATGTCACGCTAAAGCAAGCTATTGATTAGATTCTTTCTTCGGTTTCTCCACTTCACCGGTCATCGGGACGAAACGAACCGGCATGACCCGTTTCTTGTCAAGATTACCCTTGTCATCCTTGGTCATCAAAACCAGATACTGAAAGTCACGTGGCCCTCCAACGGGCAGAATCATTCGCCCGCCCGGCTTTAACTGCTCGATCAAAGGTTCCGGCACCCGCCCCGCCGCGGCCGTGCCGATGATTGCATCGAATGGGGCATGTTCAGGCCAGCCGAAAAAACCGTCGCCCGCCTTGACAAACACGTTCGGATATCCGAGTTCCTTCAGGCGTTTTTTGGCAATCTCTGCGAGTTCCTCCACAATCTCGATAGTATAAACTTCCCTGGCAATCTCGGCACAAACTGCGGCCTGATAGCCCGAGCCGGTACCAATCTCCAGGACCTTGGAATTGGGATCGAGTTGCAGTGCCTCGGTCATAAAGCCCACGATATACGGCTGGCTAATGGTCTGGTCGTAACCGATGGGAAGCGGCGAGTCGATATAGGCAACACGCTGCTCGCCCCGCCGGACAAAGGCGTGCCGCGGCACAATTCGCATCGCCTCGAGCACGTTCGGCTCCTTCACCTCCCGCGCCTGAATCTGCCATGCAACCATTCTTGCCCGTTCTTCAATGCGCTCTATAAATGCCGGATGCTTATGCTGCGGCCGATTCGGATCCTTTTGCTCCTGCTCAGTCGGCTGATTCGCATCAACCGCCGGTTGATTAGCATCAGCTTCTTTATCCTGTGAAGCAAGAACAATCTGCGGTTCTGTCGTCCTGTTGAGAGCCAGAACAATTACGAACAGCGCCAGCGGTACAAGGAAAATCAGAGATGCCCAAATCCATCTCTTTTCCGCCGCTGAATATTTTTCCTTCATCTTTCTATCCCCCTATTTTTACGATTGACGATGGATGATGGACGATAGACGATTCATACACAATTTCAATTTGTCATTCCTTCGGATTAGCATGACAAATCATGTGTAGAAGATCACTAACCATCGTTAACAGCAAGCCGCATCGCAAGTCGGGATTATTATAACATAAGGCAGGTCTGACGTCAAATTGGAGAATATAGTGAAAAACACAATGTAAACCAGTGGTTTTGTGCCCAAAAATTTGCAAAAAAAAGCCCTTGCATGGCAGAAAAAAGCCCCTATAATTACCCTCAGAAGTATCGCGTCAACGGCAACGCCGAACTCGATATATGAGCGACGAGATACGAGCATGCGGGCGTAGCTCAGTGGTAGAGCGTCACGTTGCCAACGTGAATGTCGTGAGTTCAAATCTCATCGCCCGCTTTACGATAAGAGCACGGGAACGTAAGGACACAAACCTTGTGCCCTTGTGACTTATGCACTTATATAGTATCGGTGAGTTACCGGCTAATGATAGTTTGGCGTTGGTCTCCGGTACGCTTGGGTCCGGC
>CAZFOQ010000320.1:0-1822 GCA_964520535.1 uncultured Pirellulales bacterium
AACCCTATCGGCAAAAAGACCTAACAGACTTTATTGCACGGACATAGTACTAGCACACTATAGTGGTGGGATTCTTCGAATGTTTGTAAGATTTTTACTCGACGCATGCAAGGAGGCCCATCTAAATAAGCACGACCAGATCGAACCGTCAGATGCATATACGATTATACATAATGCCGAACAAGCGTATCAAGACTATAGTATTGAAGGGCTTGAGTTGCTCGATCAGATCGAACAGAAAGGCACTGGACTCAGTAATGCCGCTACACTCTTGCGCTCCCCCATCGGACTACTAATTACAAAGCTCCAAAGCGGTGAACAGTGTCTTACAGTACATCCTCTCGCAAGAGCAGCTTTGCAGAAATATCGTTTGAAACAGGATAAGGGGTAACGCAAATGACAACAGCTGAACATCTTGCCTTCTCGATCATGGAGGAGAAACGTGGAGTGTATGTCCTGCTTTGGAATGATCAGGATGACCTTGTGCGAGCGCTGATCGTTCTGCTCGCTGCTATTGGAGACATGCCAGTAGAATTTTCTCTGGTAGCTACCGAGCAACATTGCGAAACGACTTTGAGGAAGACGATTGAAAAGCGTCCAAGGCTACCTGACGATTCCACAACCAAGGATTTATCCGACACACCCTTTTGGATTTTCTTTATTCAACAGGCCGTGAGCAGACACATCGGCCCATGGCTCAACGGCTGGAGACGTCCGTTATCTGAACCACCTGGTACCCTGTTGGTGATTAGGCAGGCCGACTTCAATGCATTCCAGCACAATGCCCCTGACCTCGCCTCATATATCGGGTCTCAGATACATGATGCCTCGACCATGCTTTCCGTTTGGTCGAAAGAAGTTCATGGCCACCTCTCGATTTCGCTTCCAAGCACCATCACAATGATCCTGAAACAGCTACCCGGCATGTCTCCCGACACCAACGAAATCGATCAATGGATAGTGGCAAATGCTCCTGGTGACGAGGAGTAGTGATGAGTGATTTTCGATTTGAGAAGATCAAGAATGCGTTCGAGAGATGCTTTCGAGATGCCGGTCTATTTGAGCGAGACGTTTCCGGGGGAAGTCTGATTGAAACGGATATCCTCCGAAAAGAAGGTAAAAAATGGCTTGTTGTTGCTGCGGGCATAAACCAAGATGAAGCTGCTATTTTTTTTCCTGCCCAGCCCAAACGTGCGGAACGAGCAGGCACACCACTAACGATCACAGGCGGTGGAGATATTAGTTTCCTTTTTGTCGTTCGTCCTGTTAGCTTCCCGATCCAAAAGCATTTACCGCTCACCTTCATTGCACATTTTGCGCCGGGCGACGATGTCCCTCTGGTTGAAATGCGCAGCGGTTACTTACGCATAGGGAACCTTTCCGATAATAACGTGGGATTGACGGCTTTGCGATGGGATTTGGACGCCGTTCCATCTCACCGATATCCCATGGAGGACTGGTTGAGGAACTGGCCGACTATGCTCAACCACAATCCCGCCCATGCACCATCCCACCTCCACATCAATTCACCCCAAGTTTCCGCCGAGCCTGGCAGCGATCTACGGGACATGTCTTCACCTAGGAATCTGCGCCTTGGCATGGGTGTCCCAAATCCCTTGTCATTGATCCTCTCGTTGGCTTCATGGTTGCGAGCGATTTAAGGTGATCAGGGAATATTAGGGATACGTTTACCTATTTGGGGAATTAAACGTATACGGTACATTTTTCTTTGAATGGGAATGAGGAGCCTCGATATATGGACAAAGAAACTAGAAGTCATCCCAAAACCCTTCGAAGTAGGATTACAATACAGCCAAGCTGA
>CAZFOQ010000321.1:0-1798 GCA_964520535.1 uncultured Pirellulales bacterium
TTATATTGATAAATCATTAAAATCAGCCGCCTAAAAAATGCGAAAGTTTACTGTTTGTTAAATCACTTTACTTCGGCAAATCTTCCTGGGCCATGTCTTTGACACTCAAGTCGCCGTAAATAACTCGGTAGGTTTTCGAGCCATCCGGACGATACCAACAAACGGGAGATTCTGCATCGCCAAACTTGACACCCTTACCAACGTAGTTCCAGTCATTTTCGGCCTTTAGGAGTCGAAAGAAAACCCATCCACGACCAAATTTCAACGGACCTTCCAGGTTTTGTTCTTCGGAAAGCTGAGCGAATTTATTTCTATTTTTCTTTACGTCATCTATCCATACCTGGGGGCTTAAATCTTCCGGAAAGGCACCATCCAGTAGAATCTCTGCATAAAATCGAAGGAACTCGACCAAGTCCTGTTCGGTGCCCCCTAACATTGCTGTAATTGCTGCAATTGAAAGCTCCCCTATTGGAGGCGCGGGGTAACCTTCAGGTATCTCCATACTGAATAATGATTCATCCATTTCGATATCGAATTGGAAATCCGTACAGGTAAATTGCATCTGGTGCCATTTCTGCTCCGTGCGTATCGGTAGAGCAGTCTGTGGGTCTGCCCAGATCGTCAATTCTTCATCAGGGCCAGTCGCGTGAAAACCTTTTGCAGTCCGGCCGTCTATCTCCTTTTCGCCAAGCGGCTCGATCAAAACATCAGGATCATTTTGTAAGTCTGTAATGATGTTTCTCATTTCCTCCAAGATGTTCTCCGGTTTTTCCGGTAAGTCTTTCAGATCGATTAATGCCGCTATCTTCTGCTTCGGATTTAGTGTGAGCATATGGGAAGTATCAAAATCGATGATTGCTATCACCTGTACAGTCTTTCCATCTACCGATAACACTTCGCTTCTGATCCGTTGTGTGCCCATGTTCATAACCCTGGAGATGGTTACATTTTCTCCCTCGCCCGTAACAACGTTGAATATAACGGTACGGGCGTTTAGGATGGGCCGGATGACATCAGCCCACGCGACACTTGCCCCATCAATAGATCCGCCTGAATAATGTATGCCAATAAGCACACCTATTATTATCACCGCTGCGGCGGCGAGTTTCGTTATATTACTTTTCATGATTATTCTCCATATTGGAAAAGGTGTTTTTGTTTGTGATTTTTTTGTATCGGTCACGGAACATGTCAGGAATTCTGCCGTTGATTTTTCTCGTAATTTATCCAGGAATTCTCTATCCGGCTTGGCGGCATTTTTTTCAACAGCAGACAGCAATGAAGATAGCCGTTTATCTTTTTGTTTATCATTTTGTTCATTCATAGCAATACCTCCCGCGAACCGGATGATGTACGAATTATTTTCTTAAAAATTTTTCGAAAGGCCTTTCTTGCTCGAGCTAATTTCGAGCGGATCGCGACTTGTGAGCAATTCATATGTCCGGCGATATATTCGACCGGTTGGTTATCAACGTATTTGGCCAGTAACAGCGTTTGATAATCGGGCGACAAATCTTTCAAGGCGACTCTTACTAATGTTGCCAGTTCCTGTGATTGGAGAATATCCGGCGGCATATCCTCCTTGGTATCAATCCATTTGGATTTGGCTCCATCCAGGCCCATCCACCAATCGTGTGCCTGTTTTAGTCCGATATTCGGTTTTTGCTTGCGATAGTACAGAGCTACCTGGCGTTTAGCGATTGTCCAGAGCCATACCCAGAGCGAGCCGCGATGTGGATTAAAATTCTTTGCCGAGCGCGCCGCGGCCAGAAAAGTCTCCTGCATAATATCAGCTACA
>CAZFOQ010000322.1:0-1640 GCA_964520535.1 uncultured Pirellulales bacterium
CCAAGTACAGCTAACGGGATTTTTACATTTCCAAACGGAGCACTTAAAGCAAATCCGGCGATATGCTTATCAATTTTTTCCATCAGCCGTCTTGCGATTTCTATACCGGTTTGCATGGCCTGTTGTCGGTTTTTAGCAGCATACATCTTCTCAAGAATTTCGTCAGGAACGAATACACCAGGGACTTCATTTGCCATAAATTCAGCATTCTTATAACTTGTAAAAGGCCAAATACCAGCAATGATCGGTACTCCAAATGATTCAGTTGCTTCAAGAAATTTGAAAAAACTTTGTGTATCAAAAACAGGTTGTGTGATGGCATATTCGGCACCAGCTTCGACTTTCTTGCTGAATCTGTCAAGCTCAAGAATAAAATTTGATGCAACCGGATTAACACCTACACCAATGGTAAACGACAATTGGGATTTCAGAGATTTTCGCGCTATATCAATGCCACGATTAAGATTGTTCACCACGGCTGTCAGTTGAACTGAATCCAGGTCAAAAACACCTGAAGCATCTGGATATTCTCCGATTTTGGGAGGGTCACCCGTGATAAGCAGTAGATTTCGAATGCCAATGACTTGGGCACCAAGTAAATCGGATTGTATGCTTATCAGGTTTTTATCGCGGCAACAAAAATGAAGTATTGTTTCGATAGGAACATTCTGCTGAATTGTGACGGCTGTTATCATGGCAGACAACCTGGAACTGGCTCGAGGGCCGTCGGGTATGTTGATTGTATCGATACCCATCTGACTGCATAGTGAGGCTTTATCCAGTAACTGGGATGTCTCGATTCCTTTGGGTGGTGAGATTTCTATGCTGATGATTCTTTCTCCGCTAATAAGCTTTTTCCCAAGCCGAGATCTTCCTTTTAATGGTACAGGTTCTTTTGCAACAACCTGTTCGGATATGAAAGTAATAGATGTCTTGGGCTGTGACGGAGCTAATATTTGCCCAAGCGGCTTAAGCGTTCTGGCTATCTCTTTAATGTGGGCCGGGGTCGTCCCGCAACAACCGCCTATTATTTTAGCTCCGTTTTCAAAGAAGCGTTTTGCGTACTCGGCCATATACTCGGGCGTACACATATACATTAGCCGGCCATTGACCTGTTGAGGCAAACCAGCGTTTGGCTGAAGTGATATCGGCTTGTCTGTAAGATTTTTTATCAGTTTGAGAGAGTCTAACATCGATGACGGTCCTATCGAGCAATTCAGGCCGACTGCGGCTACTGCTTCTTTGGAAATTCTTGAAATAGCCTGTTGTAGTTGGTTACCGTAAGCAGTTTCGTTTTCCTCGGTAACGGATAATTGTGCGATGATAGATAAATCCGTAACTTCTCCGATAGAATCAATTGCAATTAGCATTTCATCTAAGTTAGAAAAAGTCTCCAAAATCAGAAAATCAGCACCCGCCCTTGCAAGCGATTCGGCCTGTCTGCTAAAGGCTTTTGCAGAATCCGACTGCAAAGTTTTTTTGTTTGACAAGTGGCTTGTCAAAGGCCCTATTGCACCCGCTATAAGAACGTTTCTTCCAGCCGAGTTTTTTGCAATCTCGACGGCTTTTTCATTGATCTGTTCCGTTTTTTCAGCAAGGCCGAATTGTGCTAATTTGACAGGATTGGCACCAAATGTGTT
>CAZFOQ010000323.1:0-1640 GCA_964520535.1 uncultured Pirellulales bacterium
CATCCCGCAGGGCGACTGGAACCTGACCGCTGCAGGTGAGACAATGTTCCGCAACGCGATCAAATGCATGCTCGCGCAGACCCCCCCCCCCACCGCGATGGTTGCACACTGGCCGATGGATGACGGAGCGGACACGGTTGTAACCGACGTTGTGGGCGGCAATGACGGCACCATGGTCGGGAATGTGGCCTGGATCGCCGACGGCGCAATGGGTGGCGCGGTGAGCTTTGACGGTATTGACCCTAATGCCCACATCCTCGTCCCTCACGCGGCGGAACTGGACTTCGGCGATGTCGATTTTTCGATCTCGTTGTGGGTCCGTTACCCGGTCGAGCCCACGACGGAACACCGTTGGATTATGAAAGGTTCGCACGGCAGCCCATACACTGGGAGCCGTTATGAGGTATTCATTAAAGGCAGTAACGTTCGTTTTGCGATTGACAACGGACCGGCTAACGTCAAGACGCGCGTCCAGGTCGATCGCGCGCCGTTCGTGACCGGGGAGTGGGTCCACGCCGTGGCGGTTCGTGACGCGGCAAATGATGTGATGTCGCTCTACGCCGATGGCGTACTGCTGGGTAGTACTACCGAAGAAACTTCGGGCGATATCTCCAACGGCGAGGAACTACGAATCGGAAATGCGACCGTAAATGCCGGATCGACAATGACGGGCGACATCGACGACGTTCGCATCTTCCCGACGGCGTTGACCGAGGCCGAGATCGCAACGTTCTTTTGGCTCGATTAAGTGATCTTGGTTTCGAGTTTATGAAGGCAATTCAGGGCCTGTGTCACTGCGGTACGGGCCCTCTTTTGTGTGCCGAGCATGTTCAACTCCATAATTATTATTTTAGCCCGGATTTCCCAAATAGTCCGTGACAAATTAACAGGATTTTTATAGTATAGAGCTTATGGAGACCGCTCAAGCCACTTTAGATCATTTGATATGGGAGAACCCAATGGGTGAAACACGCAAGGACGCTCTTAAGCTCGATTTTAATCGGAAATTGAAGCTTGAATTTCACGGGACCAAGGTCACCAGCGATGGAGGTTTGCTCGCCTATCGGGAGCTTGATGATGCACTCGGTCTAACATCGGTTGTCAATTCAGAGCTTCTTGATATTCGAACAGGCAAGAATACCCAACATGGTCTGATCGCTTTACTCAGGCAGTCGATATACAGCAGATTGGCTGGTTACGAAGACACCAATGATGCTGAACGTTTGTCACTTGATCCTGCCATGCGGCATGTTGCCGGTGGCAGAGCCGTGGAACGTTCAGCGGCCTCTACCAGTGTAATGAGCAGATTCGAAACAGAAATACTTACTCAACCGAAGAATTTGGAATTACTGATGAATCTGTCCTGCATATGGGTAGATAAAGTTCACCAGCGGAGGTTGTTGAATAAGATTATTCTTGATATGGATAGTTCTGTTAGCCCGACCTACGTCAACCAGGAAGGCTCTGCTTATAACGGATTTTTTGAATGTACCTGCTACCACCCTTTGTTCTGCTTCAACCAATTTGGTGATTTGGAGCGAGCACTTCTTCGCAATGGCAACGTCCATAGTGCCGATGACTGGCAAGGTTTTCTGGAGGAGCATCTTGTATAGGTGGACATCGTTGGGTATTTGAACTCC
>CAZFOQ010000324.1:0-1518 GCA_964520535.1 uncultured Pirellulales bacterium
CCGCTCATCGCCGCTTCGACGGTTATTAAGACGTTATAGCCGTCGATGGCAATGGGCCGGCCTGCAAGATTTTTTAGTGCAATACAGGATTGATTTCGAGAGGCGAGATGCTGGTCGGAGCAGGCGCTGCGCATAACCGCCAACCTCTGCCTTTCTGTGAGTGAGAACTTATCGCCGACTAATTTCAGGGCACTTTTTTCGGCGTAGCCTTTTGTCAGCAAAAGTGAAAAGTCAGCAGTTGCTGATTGCAAATTGGGGATTGCATTGGGCGCAAACAATTTTGCGTCTGCCGGATGTGGGCCTCTGTGAGTTCGCTTGTCGGGCATAGGTCATTTGTCCTCAATTAAACCGGCAATTATGATAATTCAAAAGCGGCAGTTCTGCAAGGCCGGCAAAAACTTCATTGACATACTCACCTGCCAGCCCTACGATTAGTTTTTTACTGTGTTGCTATTATAGGACGAGTAAATGCCGAGCCATAATTTAGCACATATCAAGATAGACAAGCTTGAAATCATCGGCTATTCGGTCGCGGGCGAAGAGACCGTGGTTGCAATGCCTCAGCTTGGCGTTTGCTTCGATATCGGCAAAGCACCAAACCAGGTTATCTCCATCAATCACGTTCTACTTACGCATGGTCATATGGACCACGCCGCCGGTATTGCGTATTATCTATCGCACCGTAACTTTTCCGGCCAATCTCCAGGCACGATATTGGCTCCCAAGAATTTATTGGGCCCGATACGAGAGATTATCGATGCATGGTCCCGGCTGGACGGTAATAAAGTGCCCGCTAATCTGGTTGGTGTAAAAGCAGGTGATGAGTACCAGATAAAGCCGAATTTATTTACAAGGGTTTTCCCGACAAAACACAGCAAAGGTTCTGTCGGTTATACCGTATTCGAGAAGCGAAAAAAGATTAAGCCCGAATACGCGAATCTTACAGGGCCACAAATCGTCGAGCTAAAAAAGCAGGGAATCAAAATTGATTACCCTCTGGAGATTCCAATTGTTACCTATCTTGGTGATACGCAGTATATCGATTTTTCACAATTGAAATACATCGTTGACAGCAAAATCTTAATCGCCGAGTGCACATTCTACGAGACCGAGCATTCCGAAAGGGCCGAGGCCGGCAGGCATATACACATCAACGAGTTTGCAGAGCTAATCGAAAAACTGCAAAACGAGCATATCATTATCACACATACAACACAGCGAACCCCTATGCGGGAAATTCGCAGGATATTAAAAGAAGCTCTCTCGCCGGAACAATACGAGAAAGTCATTCTCTTTATGAACAGCAGGCGAAGATAACTTCCTTTAATGTTGTATATTTCAAGATTATGCCCCAGCTTCGTGTAATTTTGAAGGACGAACGAGGGTTGTTCCTTCAGCAGCCGTATATTTGTTTGTTGATTAAACATTTTCTTATGATGATACCTCCTTTGAAATTGGGTTTGAATTGGGTTTGTTTGGGTTTGTATTGGGTTTGTTTTGGCATTTTATTGGCTTTAA